>JAKSIY010000078.1 GCA_024398535.1 Bacteroidaceae bacterium | reverse complement strand
TAACCCGTACGGCAGTTTAGCAAACTGCTGGTTTCAGCCACTCACCCAAACTTCCTCAGGAGAAACCGCCGTTGCGATCCTTAAGCGGGCACAAAGGTAAGGCATGTTTTTTAAACACGCAAACTTTTTGAGGAAAATTTTCAAAAAAGAAGAATCACCGGGCATGCAGGCCACCCTACCACTCCTGTGCAAAGCGCTGAACAGCAGATAACAATATAGCCGATGCCGTCTCAATACATTCCGGATCAAGTTTTTCAGGAACGTCCTCAGTGGTATGATATACAAAGGGGGCATCGTGCGGAGTGGCACACAGAGCAGCGGCCTCTATCCCATACCTTGAGAAAGCCTCTGCGTCAGTGCCGCCAGGATAGAAAGGCGTGTCAGGCAGATCCAACCGGCAGTCTGCAGCCGCCTTCCTGAGAAGAGAGCAGACCCTGGGACTGTTCTTCTGCGTAAAGTTGATGCCGCGCTGATAGACCATGAAATCCTTCATATTGTAGATTGTGTCAACGGCAATGACTGCAGTACCCGGAGCGGCAAGCTCATCCTTGTGACGCTCCGCATAGGCCATTGCGCCACGCAGGCCGCACTCCTCACCGTCAGTCAGCAGTACACAGAGCTCCGTATCTGGAAGCTCCACCCCATTCTCATGGACATACTTCATGACAGAAGCTGCCACGTAGCACCCGGACAGATTATCCGATGCCCCAGGAACAATCTTGCTGAAATCAAGCAGACGGGTAAAGTTCAGGATGCCCAGTACCGTTGCAATCAATATAAAGGAGTAAACCTTGACAAAACCCTCAGGCAGGCTGACAAAAAGCCCCAACACAGAGACTATGCCAAAGATGACCATTCCGGCATCGGCCAGCACCATGTTCAGACCAATCATCCAGCTGCGCATGTACTTGAAGAAACGCATCTCATAGGCAGCATCCAGATGGGCACACAGAACAAGACGCTTCCGGGCCTCACCCCTTGCCTTCCTGCGCGCAATCACGTTGAGTCCCGTCTTCTTTGGGAACAGCGGGTCAAGAGTGCGCCAGTAGAACCAGTATTCACAGAAAAAGAATGGGACCCACACAAGGAACAGGACGACCGATGCCACATGAAGGGCATGGTTTTCCAGAAACACGGAAAGCCACCAGGCTGCGAGTGAGGCAATGGCAGGAGTGCGCTGAGTGGGAATGCTCAGCGGCCAGGCTGAAGGATGGAACACGAACTCCTCTTCTGTTACCTCATCTGCGTACTGCGAGAGTTCCTTTGCCAACTCACGGGCCGCTCCCTTTACGGCATCGCTGCCTGCTGTCCTTCCGGGGAACATGGTACAGACGCGGGCAATTCTCTCAATTGCCCAGATTCCCAGGCCTGATACATTGTGCTTCATGTCTGCAAATGTAGTAACTTTGCGTCATGAACCAATACACAAAATGGGTTGCATGCTGGGGAAATGCAACTTCAATCACAGACAGGAAAGAGGCAGTCTATGCCAAGGACATAACATTAAGATACCCAATACGTATCTGCTTCAGCGGATCGGCCCTGAGATTCCGCTTCTCAAACCTTACGGGCACAGAGAGCATCGGACTGACCAAGGCGTTCGTCTCAGACAATGACGGAGTATCGGTCCCTATCACATTCTGCGGCAGCAAATCCGTAGAAATTGCTCCCGGCACAGAGATTGAGAGCGATGCCATAGCAATAGACATAACTGCCGGACAGACGGTAAACGTCAGCATGTACTTTGCCGGCTACACCCAGATGAACGCCGGCACCCTGATAACCGGACCTCTTTCAAAGGGCCAGTACAGCTACGGCGACTTTGCAGAGAGTGCACAGCTTCCGGCAGACCTGACCAGGAACACCAACTGGTTCTATTTCCTGAACACCATAGACATCCTGACAGAAGAGAAGAACCACGCCCTGATCTGCTACGGCGACTCCATCACCGCCCAAAGCTGGCCGGACTACCTGACACTGCGCATTGCAGAAGAGGGCATCGGCAATGTCTCTGTCATCAGAAGGGCCGTCAGCGGCACCCGCATACTCAGGCAGTACGACTGCATAACCTATCAGGCCTACGGGCGTAAGGAAGCGACCCGATTCCCAATAGAGGCCCACGTAGCCGGAGCCAGCGCCTTAATAATACAGCACCGCATCAATGACATTATCCACCCGGTTGGAACAGACGTGAACCCTTTCCGTCCATGGAGCGACATGCCTACCTGCCAGGACCTGATTGACGGCGTACGCAGCATCTATCTGCCACACGCCCGGAAGCTTGGGCTCCGGATATGGAGCGGCACACTGCTGCCAATCCTTGGCTGGAGAACCTACACCCCAGAGCGCGATGCCATCAGGCAGGAATTCAACAGCTGGTTGCGCACCAGTCCGGATTTTGACCTGTGCGTTGACTTTGACAAGGCTGTACGCGATACTTCAGACCCGCTGGCGTTTGCTCCTGGGTTTGATTCTGGAGACCATCTGCACCCAAGCGAATCTGCCTACAAAGCCATGGCAGGCTGTATTCCGCTTGACAAACTGCAGTAAGGCGCAAAAAACAGGTCTCTTTTTTACCCATCAAAAGATATAATTCATAATTTTGAGGAACCGAAAAAGAAACAACTCAAAAAACTCATCTATATGAAAACAGTATCAAAGTTTGGTCTGCTCGCAGCAGCTGCCCTGGTTGCACTGCCATCTCTTGCAGACAAGAACATCCCATTGGTTTATCATCAGGAGAATACCGGAGCAAAGTATGGTGCACCGACATTCGTCACTGTAGAGAATGCTACCCCGGTTTCATCACTGCCAAACCCATTTGAGTTTGAAAACAGCAAGAAGCAGGTAAAGAAGTTCAAGGACTGGGAGAAGCGCCGCGCAGAGATCATCAGCGAGCTTCAGCACTATGAGGTTGGTCTGAAGCCAACCGTTGCAAAAGAGGATATCAAGGCTACTCTTGAGGACAACAAACTTACAGTAGAGGTAACCGTAAACGGTGAGACTCTGGTTCTTTCAACAACAATCACTTACCCAGAAGGTGACGGTCCATTCCCACTGATGATCGGTGCATCGGGCATCAGCCTTCCACGTCAGATGTTCACAGAGCGCAACATTGCCATGATGAACTTCAACATGAATCAGGTCTGCGCACACCAGCAGAAGCGTGGCTCAGAGCCTATCAACAAGCTCTATCCAGACCTGGTTGAGAATGGTGCATACTCATGGTGGCCTTGGGGCATCAGCCGTCTGATTGACGGTCTTGAGATTGTAGGTGCCGCTTCAAAGATTGACATGGACCACATTGGTGTTACAGGTTGCTCATACGCAGGCAAGATGGCCCTGTGGTCAGGCGCTTTTGACGAGCGTATTGCCCTGACAATCGCTCAGGAGCCAGGTGGCGGTGGCGCTGCTGCATGGCGTGTAAGTGAAATCTCAGACGGTTTCCGTGGCACACAGGGTGTAGAGAAGCTGGGCCGTACAGACAACCACTGGTTCCTGGAGTCAATGTGGGACTTCAAGGATGACGTTGACAAGCTCCCATACGACCATCACGAGCTCTGCGCACTCATCTGCCCACGTGCCCTTCTTGTACTTGGCAACACAGACTACAGCTGGCTGTCAGACGAGGCCGGTTACGTTTCAAGCGTCGCTGCACGTGAGGTCTGGAAGAAGTTCGGCATTGAGGACCGCATGGGTTACTCAATTGAAGGTGGCCACGGTCACTGCCAGCTGCCAAAGAGTCAGTATCCTGAGGTTGAGGCCTTCATTGACCGCTTCCTCCTGGGCAAGGACGTTGACACAAACAACGTAATGCACATTGATGACAATATCAAGACCAACGTCGTTGAGTTCGGCATTGATATTGACAAGTTCATCCCATGGGCAAACGCAGAAAAGGGAAACTGATTTCAGTTCCCCTTTCCATAAATCAATATGTGCGTCCTGCAGGTTTCAGACCTGCGGGGCGTTCTTTTTTCTGGCAATCCAGCGCAGGTCTGACATATAGATTCTGACAAACTCCCTGTAGTCTGAGAAGAATGAATAGCCAGGCAGCATCAGCAAAGTGAGAACCGATGCAAGGGCTACCGGCATGTGGCAGAAGAATACCGATGCCCATACAATGAAACATATCCAGGACAGGAATATCCTGATACAGAAACGGGCGCTGTTATAGAAGGCATCATCCTTGACATGTCCGACCACGAACCATGAGAGCAGCCAGACAGGCAGATAGGTTATAGCAGAGAATGCAAAGTACGGGAAACCGGCAACAACACCCAGAGTCTTCAGCAGGATGCGGCCCAGCCCTGGATTCTCAGCGATTGATTGTACAGAGATACCGCGCTGGATTCTCCAGAGCCTACGGTCTTCATACTTCTGGAACAACTCCTTTGCAGACTCGGGATTCTGTTCCCTCAAGGCAAGGGCATCGGCAATTGCCTTTTTGTTGACTGCCAGCCTGCGCTGAAGTCCCTTCAGTTTCTTCTCCGGGTCTATCTCAGCAAGAGTCTTTGCAAAATACTTCCTGTTGTCCGTATGAATCTTGGTGTACTCCCAGATTGCATCGTAATCAACGTCATCAGGGATGTATGAAATCTGCTCTGCCATCTTCTGCGAAAGGATGTCACGCATCTTCTGCATCTGGACAGGCAGCGGAAGATCCTTGTTCTCATCAAGGAATTCTGACACATTGAACGGCTTGCCAAAGTTTATCAGGACGTTTGAATGATATCTGAAATAGTCTCCGTACTCAATACCGATAGGCAAAATATAGACAGGTTCGGAATCATTCTTCTCACGTACTGCCAATGCAATGTGGAAGATTCCCTTGCTCAGCTTAAGCAGAGAGTGCTTTGGCCTGTGGGTAGCTTCCGGGAAGATGCACAGCGGAACATGGTCAGCAAGCACCTGGGCGGTCTTTTCAATTATTTCATCATTCTTCTTGACCGAATCAAAACCGTCGCGGATTCTATAGATAGGAAAAATCTTCAGAAAGGTCAAAGCCTTTATGACTATAGGCTTCTTGAAAATATCCGCACGTGCCACATAAACCTTACGTTGGCGGGTTGCTGCCAGCAGTACCAGTGGATCCATGAGTGCGTTTGTATGATTGGCTGCCCAGATGACACTGCCATCGGTCGGTATATTGTCAGCCCCTACCACCGTGAATCTCTTGTAAGAACGTGGAATGCACAGATCTGCAACCACTTTGAGTATTCTATACGGTACGGTATTGTCCTGTATCTTACTGCTCATGTAGAAACAATTTGTAAAATCGGTGCAAAATTAGTCAAATTTTTTACAATATTTGCACACCAAGACTACACCCATGAAGATTGTACTCATCACCATAGGAAAGACCGATGCCAAATGGCTTTGCAGCGGAATTGACGAATATGCAGGAAGAATCGGACACTTCACCCCTTTTGAGTTTATCTGCATTCCAGACATCAAGAATACCAGGAACATGGATCCTGCAACCCAGAAGGAGCGTGAAGGAGAGCTGATCCTGAAAGCCCTACAACCATCTGACGACATTGTCCTGCTTGACGACAAGGGAAAGCAGATGACCTCACCGGAACTTGCCCAGTGGATTGAGCACAGGACTTCACTCACCGGCAAAAGACTTGTCTTCATCATAGGTGGCCCCTACGGATTCTCAGACAAGGTTTATGAGGTTGCAAAGGGAAAGCTGTCTCTCTCAAGGATGACGTTCTCACACCAGATGGTAAGGCTCATCTTCCTGGAACAGTTATACCGTGCATACACTATCCTGAAAGGCATTCCCTACCACCACGAATAATCAGTAACTGATATCCAGGACTATCGGCAGATGGTCACTGTATCCGCCCTGATACCTGTATCCATTGTAGGCGCGGAAGGGTTTCTGCCCGCCATAGGTCTTATCTTCCTGCAGCAGGAAACCAAAGCGGCAGATTCTGGCATCGGTTATCTCAAGACAGCCCAGTCCGTTCAGGAACGATGCCGACACCACGAACTGGTCATACTTATCCCACTCACCGTTGTACCTGTAACTGCCATCAGGCATGTCATCCATCAGTGTAACCAGTTCACTGTCAACGCTGTTTGCGCCAAGAGACTTGGGAGCAGCATTCAGCCCCGTCCTGACGGCACGCTCATCGGGGCCTTCGTTCAGATCACCCATCAGTATGACGTACGGCTTGCGGCGCTGGTTTATGATCTCACTGATCCGGCCGGCAGCAACATGTGCAGCCCGAACGCGCAGTGGCTCCGTCCGCTCCACTCCCGTGGAACGGCTTGGCCAGTGGCAGACCAGAATATCGACAGTGTCCCCAGTAGCAACCTTTCCGGTGACATGCAGGATGTCACGCGTAGGAGAGCTGCTCATAGGGCTCAAATCCACTCGGAGCGATTCCGTTGACAGCAACCTGAAATAGCTTCGTTTATAGAGCAGGGCTACATCAATACCTCTTTTGTCAGGGGAATTGGTGACCACATAGTCATAGCCTATGTTCCGGAGCGGGGAGCGTCTGGTCAGGTAATCAATTACCGAGTCGTTCTCAACCTCTGCCATTCCAATTATCTCAGGAGCATTCTCCGGATCAGCTGCAGCAATCACCCTGCAGATGTTGCTGATTTTCTCCTGGAAACGGTTCTGGGTCCAGCGTCGGGCACTTGACGGAAGATACTCCTCATCTTCCTTTTCCGGGTCATCGACTGTATCAAACAGATTCTCAACATTGTAGAACATCACATTGATGGTCTCATCAGCCACGGCCCACGCGGAGCCCAGCAGCAGTAGCCAGACAACAAAAAATCTTCGCATAAATATATTTCAATGGTATATGTTTTCATTCAGACTGATAGCAGCCGGCATCGGCTTTCTCTCCATTACGGGCATTACCCAGCAGGTCATAAGGATATTTTGCAATTGCAGCAGCATCGGTCACGACTGCCCTTGCCATTGACACAGAATCAAGGCGGAAATCATATCGGAAATCACCCTTGGCAACATGACAAAAATTCCTGAACGAATAGCCTTCAGACTCCTTGTTCTCATACACATTGTCCTTCATTCGGGGATTCAGGGTATCAGGCGACATGACAAAAGAATTCCTGATCCAGTAATTTGCCAGCCTGTCCATGGTGTACCCTTCAAGAGAATCAACTACTGATCCCGATATTTCATCATCCGATGCCCCGGTTACAATGCAATACTGGAAACCGGCATTCTGCATCGGGAACACATTACTGTCACACAGATTGGTCAGGTACAGTGCCTCTTTGTGGGTTGCCCACGGATAGTAGTTGGCTATTGTACAGAATGAGAAGACATTGTCACCGCCAAGCAGGCTAACACAATAGTTTCCGGCATTGGTTATCTGGCTGTTGTCTATTGTCATACGGCAATTGTCCAGTTCAAGTCCATTGCCGCTCACATTATGTATGACACAATTGCTGACCGATGCTTTCTGTCCCGCCAGACTTGCCGTGTCAGCCTTGATTCCCCACTTTCCTCCATATATGTGGCAATACTCAAAGACGTTGTCATAGCTGCAGGAATCAAGCAAGACTCCTCCCCAGCGACCGGACGCCAGGTCAAACGGGACGCCTGGCAGCATATTGTCCCTGCGATCACCATGCATGACAATTGGCTCTGTCACGGTTCCCCTTGCAGAGATCCGTCCCGCCACGCGCAGTACTGCGCCATCATGGAAGCAGAGCTCTGTTCCGGGCGCAAGCGTCAGAAACGCTCCACGGGCAACAGAAAGCGAATCATATATTAAATAAGGTCTCCGCGCATCCAGGACAGTATCAGAGCAAAACACTGAACCCTTAAGAACTATCACATCCTGTCCGTAAGCCAGCAGCTTTATGCTCTGCACCACCCCACTCTGCAGGGTGAAGACGATTGAATCCTCAGCCAGAACTGGAGCATCGGCATCAGCCGCATTGAATCTGACAGACACGAAACAGTAGAGACTGTCATTGTCACGGATTTCCAACCCGCTGGCAGAGAAACCGGTCTGGCCGTCAGTATTCAGGTAGAAAAGGCTTGAAGCGCCACCGGCCAGCCTTACGTCAAATTTCAAGGCATTGGAATTACGATTGTACACCTTTACCGGGACGGTTGCTGACTGCATTCCCGTGAACACGGTATCAAAGGCCACAGTATCAGCAGAAAACGACAGCCTGTCCTGCCAGTTCCTGGAGTAGGTCACATCATCATTGCAGGCCATGGCCAGAATGGCAGCCACCGCCAGGAATACACGGAATAAGACAGACTGTTTTTTCATCATGCAAAAGTTATGGTACAAAGATAGGATTTTCCTATTTTTGCACTATAAACATAAAACAACAATTCACAAATGAAATTAAGACTACTCGCATTGGCAGCTCTTCTCCCGCTTGGTCTCTTTGCACAGGAGAAGTCACCATGGGCCCACAGCGGCCTTACCGGCATCAACTTTTCACAGACATCCTTCACAAACTGGAGTGAAGGTGGTGAGAACAACATTGCATCGAACGTTTATCTGAACGGATCGCTCAACTACAAGAAGGACAAGACAGCCTGGACCAATGACCTGAGCGCCAACTACGGTCTCAACTACACCACAGACAATGGTTGGAGAAAGAACATTGATAACCTGAACCTGGCATCAAAGTACGGACGTCAGTTCTCAGAAAAGCTCTACTATGCTGGCCTGCTTGATGTCAAGACCCAGATGGGACATGGTTACAACTACGGCGCACAGAAGACTCTTATCTCAAAATTTGCAACTCCTGCTTACATCAATCTCTCTGTCGGTATTGACTACAAGCCAAATGACAAGGTGGCAATCTACTACTCACCGGTTGCCGGCAAGATGACCCTGGTTGCAGATTCTGCACTGGTATTCACACAGCGTTTCGGTGTTGATGAAGGCAAGTACATCCGTACCCAGCTTGGTTCTACCCTCAAGGTAAATGCCAACTATGTACTCATGGACGGCAAGCTGACACTCAAGTCTGCAGCTGACTTCTTTACCGCTTATGACGATTCATTCGGCAACGTCGATGTCAACTGGGACGTTCTGGTTGGCCTGAACCTGACCAAGCTCATCACCCTGACCTTCCAGTCAACCCTGAAGTATGATGATGACGTAAAGAACATCAAGGACGGCGTTGTTCATGGTGCAAAGGTCCAGTTCAAGGAGATTCTTGGTCTTGGTATCAGCTACAAGTTTTAACGATTTTGGGGACAGGTCCACGAACGTTTCAGGGACAGGTCCCAATCTGTTCGAAAAAAAACAGGGTCGCTCCGGCGGCCCTTATTTTTCATGCACCTATCCAGGTCAGCTTACGCCACAGTTCCTCAAGAGGTCCGCGTTTATGCCTCTTTGACCACAAATACATAAGTCCGTACTGCAGCAGGATGATTCCAACGCCCACAAGAGCAGCATAGGTTGTTCCCAGAACCTTGTACATTCCAAGGCCCCATCCGTAGAAGATTACGCTGCCAAAGATGGACTGCAGCAGGTAGTTGGTAAGGCTCATGCGGCCAAAGAAGCCCAGATGCTCAAAGCCGTTGCGGAAGCCCTGGAATCTGTACCACAGAAGAACAACCACGCTGGTTATCATCATCAGGATGAACAGGCTGTAGATTGGGCTCAGCAGGCTGTTCAGCTTTCCGAACTTCACGAAAGAGCCGGCAATCACCAACACGACCGATGCCACAGCAATGCATCGCCATACCTTAAGATTGTTTCCCTCATTGTAGAAGAGACGCAGACGACCAAACAGCAGGCCCAGATAGAACAGTCCCAGAGTCTGCGTAATCCTACCCTTCATGACAAACCAGCCGATGCTTGTCTTCTGGGCAAATTTCATGTTTGCAACAAGTGCATCGCTGAAACTGCCTGCATGGCCACGGATAATCTCTCCGTAATACATAGGAGCATCTATGTGCCAGCCCGTCAGAAGGTTGATTATCTCAAGCGGCTGAATCAGAAGCAGAATTGTAATGGCCCACAGCCACCTGTTACTCAGATAACCTGCAGGAATCATGAGCAATCCCAGTATAGCGTATGTCACCAGGATGTCACCGTCATAGAACACCGTATTCAGCATTCCGAATCCGAACAGCAGCACCATTCGCCAGGCAAAGCGCAGAGAGAAATCCTTTCCCTTCTGTTCCTGATTATCCCTCATGATGAAGAAACTCAATCCGAACAGCATGGCAAAAATGCCATACATCTTACCGGAAAGAAGCAACTGAAGAACGCTGAACACCTTGTCGTCGCAAGGCAGGCTGTAGGTATATCCCCTTGAGAACATGTTGAAATGTTCAACAGAGTGGAACAATATTATTCCGGCAACGGCCAGACCGCGCAGGGCATCGGCCACCTCAATTCGGGAATTCTTAAGATTTCTTGACTGATACATTTGTCCTGTTATTAAGTTTATGTTCACAAATGTACGAAAAAAAGTAAATTTGTAACCATTATGGAGTACAACCAGAAAATACAGAAGGTGCTTGATTTCCTGCAGGAACATGAAATCAGCTACGAAATATACACCCACCCATCCCTCTTTACCATTGAAGAGGCGCTGGAATACTGGAGCAAGATTGATGCCGCACATGTTGACGGTACTGGCCCCATGCACTGCAAAAACCTGTTTGTGCGCAACCACAAGGGCAACCGCCACTACCTTATTTCTTACGAATGCCACAAACACTTTGCGATGCATGCATTCGAGCATGTCATGCACCAGGGCAAGATGTCATTTGCCAGCCCGGAACGCATGGAAAGGTGCCTTGGCGTTCAGCCAGGATCGGTCTGTCTGTTCGGCCTGATAAACGACATGAACCTGACCGATGCCAACCCGAAGGAGCTCTTTGAGAACGGGCATCGCGTAAAGTTCTTCTTTGACCAAGACCTCCTGAATGCCCCTGCCGTAAGCTTCCACCCATGCGACAACACCGCCACGGTGGTCATCAGCCAGGAAGGATTCCGCCGTTTCCTTGAAATCTGGGGCGGAGAATATGAAGCAATACCAATTGCAGCAGAATAATGTAGAACACACAAACTCTTTGTTTTATATGAAAAGAACGACTATCCTATTCCTCCTGGGAATGTTCATGACAGCCAGCATGACCGCGCAGAATTCTGCCAGCAGTGTTGAAGTAACCATCTCAATGGACAATGCCATCCAGACCAACGGCGGCAGCTGGGAGGGCTGGGGAACCAGTCTGTGCTGGTGGGCAAACCGCATTGGCTACAACCCTGTACTTACCAAGAAATCAGCCTCATTGTTCTTTGACAAGTCAAAAGGCCTGGGTCTGAACATAATGCGCTACAATGTGGGTGGCGGCGATGACCCAACCCATGACCACATAACCCGCACCGATTCTGATGTTCCCGGATGGATGTACATTGACCCGGAAACCGGCCAGCGCAAGTGGGACTACACCGCCGACCAGCGCCAGCTGAACGTGCTGCGTGCCGCAAGCAAGGCCGCCGGACAGGATGCCTACATTGAGATATTCTCAAACTCACCACCTTACTTCATGACTGTCAGCGGTTGTTCAACCGGCAACTTCAAGTCCGATGAGGACAACATCAAGGCAGACGAGTACGGCAACTTTGCCGAGTACATGGCCCATGTTGCAAACTATATGACAAAGAACCTGAAGTTCAATGTGAAGAGCGTGTCGCCAATGAACGAGCCAAACACCAACTACTGGCCAGCCATGAACTACAAGCAGGAGGGCTGCCACATTGATGCAGGCCATTCACAGTCAGTCCTGCTTGAAGAGACACGCAAGGCATTTGACCGCTACGGACTGCAGAACATTCTGCTCACTGCCAGCGATGAGACCAACCCGGGCAAGCAGATTGAGGAAATCCAGACACTGTCACCGCTGGCCCGCAAGTCAATTGAGAGAATCAGCGTCCACACCTACGGAACCAACAGCATTCGTGAAATGGGCCAGCTTGCCAAGGATGAGAAGATTAACCTGTGGATGAGTGAAGTCGATGGCAATGGAACCGCCGGACAGAACGCTGGAGAAATGGCTGCCGGCCTGTGGCTTGCCGACAAGATAATCACAGACATTCAGGCACTTGAGCCATCGGCCTGGGTACTTTGGCAGGTAATTGACACCCATGTTTCAACAGAAGGCTACAAGGGTCGCGTTGACAAGGGCCCGCTGAATATTGCCGGCGGCTACTGGGGCACGGCATGGGCAGACCATGACCAGAACCAGATTGTACTCACACAGAAATACTACGCTTTCGGCCAGTTCTCACGCTACATACGCCCGGGCTCAACCCTGATAAACTGCCCTACTGACCGCCGCAGCGGAGTACGATGCCTGGCTGCTCTTGATTCCAAGCGCAAGCACATAACCGTAGTTTGCGTAAACCTTACCGCACAGGAAAAGCCGATGAACCTGAGCCTTGAGGGTATGAGACTGAACGGAAAGGTTCGCTGTTACCGCACCAGCGGAGACACCGCCACCGGCGAGCACTGGACCGAATCAACAGCAGGCAAAGCCTCTGGCAACAGCTTCAGCGCCACCCTGACACCAAACTCCGTCACCACCTACGTAATCCCCTGCAAGTAAAAGGACCAGCCTACTTCCTGAAGCAACTTATGGCCGGCAGCGTGAACGTACGTGCACAGGATGAACCTATGTTCCAGCCGGAGATAGCACCTGAATACCCGGGTGGCACTGTTGCAATGCTACTTTA
>JAKSIY010000077.1 GCA_024398535.1 Bacteroidaceae bacterium | reverse complement strand
TCCTCCCGCGTCATCACTTTCTTAACGGCGCTCCCTAGACGCGCTCGCTTGCGAAAGACGCATCCTGCGGCACTGCTCCGCGCTCACCTCATCGCGACAGATTCTCTATTCCACGCTGAAGAAATGGCACCGGAAAGAAAATACCCTTAGTTCCCGCGTGCAAATGGTATTTTCTTTAATCCGTGTGCGTTGGTATTTCTCTTTTTCCGTGAATTTGGCACACAAGCTCTCTGCTCCTCATGGTCTAGCACGCAAGGTTCCTGCTTTGCCTGAATTCGCCAAACAAGGAAACGCATGGTGGCGTTCTGGGGTTTCTGAGTGCGTTTGGCGTTCCCTTAGGGCCTATTTCAGGGGGTAAGGAAACGCTAAGGCCCGCCACACGCCTTCTAGGGCAGGTTTGCGTTTCCCTCTTTGGCGAAAATCAAGAAATACCCCCCGCTCGCGGAGAAGCACACAGAAAAGAGAATACTAACGCTCGTTCACACATGCGCACAGAGATATGGTAAGCGAGTTAACCCTTAACAAGATTGCGTAAAGGAGCGGAATACTAGAAAGCAGAAGATTAGTAAACAGAGTCGCCAGAGATAGGATTACTATGGCTAGAGTAGAGGGAAGACAGTTTTGTCGCAGGAGTAAGCTGTTCGGTGGGCAAGTAGTTGGGATTAGTGAGCGGGATTGTTTTGTCGGGTGAGCGGGCATCAGCGAAGAACGGAACAACGGACGGGACGTAAAAGGAGCAATAGCCGACAGGACACGCAGTAGTGCTATACGCAGGAGAATTGCTTCTGTCGCCGCGAACGTTACGACACGGACGTCCGTGATGAGCGTAGAAAGCGAAACGCCAAAACACCCCGCCACGATTGACGTTAATCCGTGTGCGTTGGTATTTTCACCGCAGGTCGCCAAACAAGGGAACGCATGGTGGCGTTCTGGGGCTTCTGAGGGTGGTTGCTGTTCCCTTAGGGCCTATTTCAGGGGGTAAGGAAACGCTAAGGCCCGCCACACACCTCCTAAGGCAGGTTTGCGTTTCCTTCTTTGGCGAAAACAGGGAAATACCCCCGCACCTGGCCAACACACCCGCGGCAAAGGAATACCCCCGCACCTGGCCAACACGCCCGCGGCAAAAGAAATACCCTCGCACCCGGAGAACGCCCGGAGAAGCACCCGGAGCGCACCTCACACCGGGTACGCTCCGTGTTCTGACTTGCCGTGTGCGAAAGGTTCCGGCAGAGTCTTTGTCCTTAGACCAGGGTGAAGCCGATCTCGCTGATTGCCTTGGCCAGTTCTTCCTTGCTTGCGGTGCCCTCAACGTGAGCCTCTTTTGAGGCCAGGTCAACAGTTGCATTCGTGACGCCTTCAACAGACTGCAGCGCCTTCTCTGCAGACATTCTGCAATGGTTGCAGTTCATGCCTTCAATGTGGTAAACTTTCATCTCAATACTATTATTATCAGTTGTTTCTTTCTTTCTGAACTTTGTAATTACCAGCGCATTTATCAGCAGGACAAGCAATGTCCCCGACGCCAGCCATGCCTTGATGGAGTCTGCTTCAACGTGGCAGGAATGTCCTGCTGTAAGGTGCCCCATGAAATCCACGGAACCTGAGAACTGCAGGTGGTCAATAAGGAATCCGAATCCCATTGCGCCAATCATCACACTGAGAATGTAGATTAGCATCGTCTTCATTCCAAGAACTTTGCGCACGGCAATCATCGATGCAAAATTGCATGCGGGTCCGGCCATGAGCAGTACAAGGGCGGCTCCCGGCGTCAGACCTTTCATCATCAGTGCTACAGCTATAGGAATGCTTCCGGTTGCGCAAACGTACATAGGCAGTGCAATTGCAAATACCAGCAGCATCGATGCTAGTGTGTTTCCGCTGAAAACTGTAAAGAAATTGTCTGGCACAAGTATTGTGATGAGTGCTGCCACCACAAGTCCTATGACTAGCCACTTTCCTATGTCCTGCATGAGATCTACATATCCATACCTGAGTGCTGCGACGCATCTCTCAAGGAATGTTCCCTTTACTTGGAGCTGTGTGTCTGCATCGGACTCCAGGCGGGTGTCTGTGTTTTTGTCTGTATAATTCGCAAGAGCACCGCCTAGAAGTGAAGTGCAGAGGGCGGCCAGTGGACGTATCAGCGCAAAAGGCAGTCCGATCAGGCTGTAGGTGGCAGCAATGGAATCGACTCCCGTCTGTGGGGTGGCAATCAGGAATGACACGGTTGCTCCCTTTGATGCACCGTTCCTGCGCAGGGAAAGAGCCGTTGGAATTACACCGCAGGAGCAGAGCGGAAGCGGTATGCCCAGGATTGCGGCATTCAGGACGCTTGAGAAGCTGTTCTTGCCAAGATAGCGGTTGTACTGTGCCTGTGGCACGAATGCGTGCAGTATTCCCGCAAAAAGGAATCCCAGCAGCAGATATGGTGACATTTCGTTAATTAGGTGAAGTATTTCCTGCATAGTTCCAAGATTTTTATGCAAAAGTACTTCCCATACCCCGCCATTGACTTACAGATTTATGGATTTGTCTTATATCCGGTCAATAAATGACCTCTGTTTTTCATGCATGCTCCTAAACTGTCCGGGTGACATGCCGGTTTCTTTCTTGAACTGGCTGCTGAAATGGGCGGGGCTGCTGAACCCCAGGATCCATGCTATCTCTGTAAAGGTCTTTTCACCATAGCTGATTAGTTCCTTTGCGTATTCAATCCTTTGCAGAAGCGCATATCGCTCTATTGTGATGGCCTTTACCAGTGAGAATTGCTTGCTTATGGCGCTGTATTCCCTGAGCAGTCTGTCCTGCAGGAAGTCTGACAGATTTGGCCTGTTTCCTTCCATCCGTGTCCACTCAATGATGGCAATCCTGGTGTTTTCAACTTCTGTAGATTCCTTGCTGTCAAGAATTTCAAACCCTTCTGTCAGCAATGCCTGATGCAGTTTTTCCCTCTGGCAGTCAGTCATTGCATCGCACAGGACAGCCTGTCCCAGCTGCACGCTTTCATACCTGATACCAAGGGTGTCAAGAATCTCCCTGACCACCTTGATGCATCGTGGACAGACCATGTTCTTTATGTTGATGATTTCTGACATATAGGTGCGGACGGCCAGTGAAGTGCCGAAAAGAAAGTTGCTGCCTATCAGACCATGCCAGTGCCCGAAACGGGACTCGAACCCGTACAACCGGTAAAGGTCAAGGGATTTTAAGTCCCTCGTGTCTACCATTCCACCATTCGGGCAGCCTTTCAGGTTGCAAATTTAATTGCTTTTCTGTAAAGTTCTGCATATTTTTGTGATGCAAAACACAAAAACTATATGAAACTTACATTCCTTAAGGCAGCTGCAGTAGTTGCCGCGATGCTTGCGCCATCTCTGGCTCAGGCAACAAAATTCATGGATCTCAAGATTGTTGACAAGGATTATCTTATGATCCAGTTCCGTGACGGTGAGGTGCATTATCGTGATAGCGGAATAGGTGAAAGTGCCTATCTTGGACACACTTTCGTTGAAGGTGACGATACACTCTTTGTGTTCGCTCCACGTCTTGACGGAACTGTAGCCGGTAAGGCTGACGGTTGGACAATTTCCAGCAAAGAGGACCGTGCGTTCGGTTCGCAGAAGGCTGTTGCTGCTTTCCGCAGGTCAAAGCCTATGAATACTGACCACACACTGACAAGTGAGAATGACCACACCATCTTCTTGAAGCTTCCACAGTCTATGAAGCAGGGTTGCACATACACCGTATCTATCCCTTCAGGTCTTGGAAGCGATGTCACTGAGGCATCGGTAAAGTATGACATCTGGAACAGCCAGTCTGAGGCAGTTCACGTGAATCTGCTGGGCTACCTGCCAACAGAGTCTGTCAAGGAGGCTGACCTTTATCTGTGGCTGGGTGACGGCGGCGAGCGTGACTACTCTTCATTCGTGGGCAACAAAGTTTACCTTTATAATGTAAAGACCGGCAAGTCAAGCAAGGTCAGCAATGTCAAGCTCTGGAAGGAGCAGAATGCCGATGCAGAGGCCGGCAAGAAGAATCTTACCGCCAGCAGCGTATGGAACATTGACTTTACAAGCGCCAAGCCAGGTACCTACCGTCTGGTTGTTGACGGTGTAGGCTGCAGTATGGACTTTGAGATTGGCAACGATGTTTACTATCAGCCATTCCGCTATTCTGTACGCGGTTACTACTACATGCGTGTAGGCGAACCTATTGATACTCCACGCATCGTGCCTATTCCACGTCAGCCACAGTTCTCGGCCGAGGTTGATCCTATTGGCTTCACAATTTACAAGACAGACCTTCATCCATGGCATCCAGACTGGCGCAAGATGCGCGGTGATGTCTGGGACGAGCCACACTTCAAGCCAGCTCTTGAGTCATATTTCTGGGAACACAGACTGCCTGGCAACCCTGTGGCAATAGGTGTCAAGGGCGGTCATTCCGATGCATACGACTGGGACCGTCATCTGTCACACGTAGTCAACATCTACGACATGCTGTTGCCATACATTCTTACAAACGGCCGCATCGGCGATGATGACCTGACTATCCGTGAGAGCGGCAACGGTGTTCCTGACATTATTGACGAGGCACGTAATGAGGTTGACTTCTTCCTGAGCATCCGTGATGGTGAAGGTTACTCACAGGGTCTTACCAACCCAGCCAAGGAGTGGACTATCATGTTCCAGGCAGGTTGCACCACAATCGCAGCGTGGGCAAATGCAGCAAACTGCGCCATGACTGCCGCAGCCCTGAAGATTGCCGGCAATGAGGAGCTGACAGAGTACTATACAAATGAGGCTATCACCGCTTATAATTATGCAAGCCGTCAGGAGAACCTGCAGCTTAATGACCGTCAGGATGTAATGACTGGTCGTGATTTCCGTCAGCTTGCAGCTGCTTATCTGTACAATGTTACAGGTGACCGCAAGTATGAGGATCAGATGGCTGAAGACAGCCAGATCAAGGATGCCAACTCAAGAATCTCAGGTACAGGTGGTCAGATCTGGGCTACTGCTGCTTATCTGGCATGTCCACAGGAGCGTCATTACCCAGAGCTCTACAAGAACATGAAGGCAGTTGTAAACTCACTTACTGATTCAGAATTCCTGGAGCCTATGAACCTGCGTCCATCACGTCGTCCTGCAAATGATACACGTCACCGTGTTTCTGAGAACCTGCAGGTTGTGATGCTTGCTCATTACATTGCAGACAACAGCGCCCGCAAGACTCAGCTTGAGCGTGCTATGTATTCAGAGGCAGGCTGGGGTCTTGGACGTAACCCATCAAATACTGTAGAGATGACAGGCCTTGGCCAGCGTCATATCACAGACTGCTACTCAACTGGTCATAACGACGGCGTTCCTGGCACACATCCTGGTCAGACTCCTTTCAACGGTGTTGAGACCTGGTCACAGGGTGATGGTGGCGATGCCCGCACACTGGTTGCATACTGCTATCCGGAGTGGAACTCATGGCCACAGCAGGAGTCATTCTTCAACCAGCGCTACTACTGGGTAAACGGTGAGTTCACTCCACGTGAGACAATGCGTGGCAAGATGGCTCTTCTGGGTTACCTGTACGGTATCAGAAAGTAACGGATTCCACATCAGCATGACGCACAAAGCGAGTCAGCTTTCGTGCGGACAGACGTACCGGGGCTCCTGTGAGTTCCGGTACGCTGTATGATGTCAGCATGTGTGTGTTTGACCAGGGGTCTCTCTGCGGCAGGGTGAAGGGTTTTGAGAATGTGCCGTCCTGATTGGCATGGGTTATGAATAGGCGGGTGAATCCACCATCCTCACGACGCGACCCGAAGATTACCCATTCACCGTTGCTGGACCACGAGTGATAGCTCTCTGTGTCCTGTGAGTTGATCTCTGCAATTGCCCTTGCCTGCATGGTTTCCAGGTCCATCATGTAAAGGTCTGCATCCTTGTGCCAGATGTGGAAGACTCCCCATTCCCCAAGAGTGAACATGAGCCTCTTTCCGTCAGGAGAGATGCGTGGAAGTGTTGCACTCCTGTTCTGCGATGAGGCATCGAACACCTTCTCTGCAGGCCCCCATGTCTTTGTCTCCGGATCAAAAGACTTGCGGAAGATGTCATATCTGACCTGCTCATAGACGCTGGCCAGGTACTCTGTACGGTCAGCGCCCTCAGGTACCTTTGGGCATTTTGCAGAAACGTAGTAGAGCATCTTGCCGTCTGGTGACCATGTGGGGAAGCATTCAAGTTGGTCTGGGTCATTTGAGACGATGCTTACCCTGTTGGCCTTCAGGTCATACAGGATCAGGTCACTCTCTGAGTCGAATACTTCAATGTGGTTGTCATTGACGGTGTGGAATGCCTGCATGGTACTGTTCGTAGAATAGGCAATCAGGTCATGTGTGGGATGCCATGCCGGATAGACTCCAAAGGATGAAGTTGCAGGATTCTTTATGTTTACCATGCGCAGTTTGCCGTCATGGTAGATGATTGTACCGCCCTTGTACTGGCGGGTATGGAACTGCATGTCGTCTGTGCCGTAGTTCTTGAAACTGTGGCAGTTGACGCACTGACCCTGTCCGTCTGCCGGTCTGTGTACCATGGCGTTTGAGTAGAAGGCGCGGTCATGGAAAGAGCTCATGTCACGCTGGCGCAGGCGAATGTCCTCATACTGCTGGTATGAAGGCGGAATCTGACGGTAGCTCACATAGCGGTCAATCTCACTTGACGGAGTTATGCTGAAAGACCTGTATCCGACCCATTTCCCGTCTTCAGGAGACTTTGCGAATACCTGTACGGAAATTGGCCCGTCAGAAAGCATGGAGCGCCACCTGCGCAAAGGAATGGCCACCGTGCGGCCTCTCCTTGTGTAGCTCTGGCTTCCCGCCTTGAACTGAGTTACGTACCTTGCGGCATCGGACATTATGTAGAAGTTCAGGGGTGCTATGTTTGAAGGCACGGTAACGTCCTTGTAATCCGGCATGATCTGGATTGCATTGCCCGGTTCCTGGAACTCTGCCGGTACTTTTGCGCACGATGCCAGCAGGCATGCGGCGAGTGTCATGATGAGTGTCCTTGTCTTCATTTCTGGAAAACCAGACTCTGGTTCTGGTGGAAGAAATAGTAGTAATAATAGGTATTTCCAAACTCTTTCCTGTACAGCTTTTCCATCTTTTCCGGATCCTCAATAGGATGCTGTTCAAAGAATTTCTGGAAACGGAAGAACTCCTGCTTGACCTCTGGGTCAAACGGAATGCGACCGATTTCTGCATTGTTGAACATCCAGTTGAAAAGCAGCATGGCCTGCTGGTATTGCACGGGAATCTCTGTGAGCATGTTGCTGGCTGCGTAGTTGTTGAAAGCAGGCCAGAAGTAGCGGCTCTTCTGTGAGAGTGCGGCCCATAGCATGGCTACACGGCAGAACTCGGGACTTCTGTCTGGCTCGGTCAGGAAACGCGTGTTCAGGTATATCTCAAGCAGCGTGTTGTCATTGCCAAGCATGTTCTTTCCGGTAGTCAGTGACAGGATTGGCCCATAGGTGGCCGATGCCTCCATCTTCTGCGGAGTCTGAACGTACTGCCACTGTTCATGTGCCCAGCGTCGGTAGAAGAGGGTTTTCTGCAATATGTCAAGATACTTTGTCGCAGTATTCCTGTTTTCGGTAACTATGCTGCACATGGCCATGTACCTGAGGTCTGTCACCGACCAGCCGGTCTCTGCATTGTTCTCAAAGCACCAGCGGTAGGTGTAGTTAGGCAATCCAAAATGTATAAAAAGCTGTCGTCCAGCCTGCTGGGATTCTGATATGTGGACCGGTGTACGCTGCTTCATTGATCCGTCGCGGTAGTTGAAGCATTCGTCTCCCTCAATGCCCAGCCTTATCAGGGCCAGGTTCCTGTACAGCACCATTATCCTGGTAGGCTCCTTCAGGGTCGATGCCCTTCTGTATGCTTTAAGTGATTTCTCCCACTGCATGCTGTCTGTGGCGCGTGCCATCCGCATTTCTGCGTTGAAGTTGGCATCCTTTGTCCAGAAAAGTGTTACCATGAGAACCAGGACGGCAGGTTCAATGACTCTCTGGATACGGTTGCTGCAGGCGGGCAGCAGCTGACCGAAGACAATGAAAAGGAACATCAGGCAGTATGGCACGTAATATATCCAGCTGCATCCGTTTGTAAAGACCGGAACCAGTGCAAGGTAAGCGTTGGCAGGCCTTGTGGTAGTGAACAGCTGTACCCACAGAATAGGAACGATGGCAATCAGTGCAATGGCTGCCGGAAGGTTCTTCCAGTTTCTGGAACGTGCATCGGACATGGCGGCACCCAGAACGGCAAGCAGGGAGTAGAAGCCTATGAGCGGGTATCCCAGCACTGCCATCAGGCAAAGGAATGGAATCTTGTGGGTACTTTTCCTGTACAGGAGAACAAGTGCCACGGAGCAGATTGCACCCAGCAGGGTCGTGAAGGCGTGGGCTGGCAGTTTCAGCTTGAAGATCATGTAGCCCAGTCCCATGGCGGCAGCGGTGGCGCAGGCAGCGGGAAACAGGCTCAGAAGGCTGCTGTGTCCGGTGAGTTTCTGTGTCAGTCTGCCGCAGAGTGCACACAGCAGTACCCAGATGAGTGATCCGAGCCACGGCAGGTGGAAGAACTGGGTCAGCAGGACGGCAAGGTATGCCAGCGCTCCACCGGGAGCAGCCAGTTTCTGCATCATGAAATCCCATGAGAACAGGAACAGCCCGTTTGCCTCAAGCTGTGAAAGGTAGCCGGCTCCAAAGGTGCTCATGAGAAGCCAGAGCAATGCCAGGAGCAGTATGCTGATATCCGGTTTAGATGTCTTCATTGTTGTCCGTTTCTGTGTTCTGCGGATTCTCTCCCCACTGGCTTGGAAGTACGCCGAAACGCTTGCGGAAGAGCTGCGCAAAGTGCGATGATGAGTTGAATCCCACCATGTTTGCAATGGCAGAAATTTTGTATTTGCCCTCTTCTATGAGCTTGACGGCACGGTTAAGCTTGTATGTGGTGAAGAACTCATTAGGCGTCTGGCCGGTCAGGTCCTTGAGCTTGTAGTAGAACTTTGAGCGGCTTACACCTAGTTCTGCTGCAAGGTTGTCTATGTCAAGCTCACCATTGTCAAGGTTGCGGTCCATGAGTTCGTACAGGGAGTCCATGAAGGCGCGGTCCTTTGGTCCCAGCAGGTCCAGAACCTTCTTGCTGTTCTCTTCTGCATCCTCTTTGGAATCCTGCACCACTGCGGCCGATGCCACCGGAACCGTGCTGACGGAATTTGTTAGCAGTGAGCGGATACGCGTGCGGTTCTCAATCATGGACCTGATCAGAGCCTTCAGATAGTCCGGGTTGAACGGCTTGATCACGTAGGCATCGGCACCCACGTTGAGGCTGTTGATCTGGTCCTCGACGGTTGAGCGGCCGGTAAGCATGATCACCGGAATGTGGCACATGGCAATGTTTTCCTTGATCATGCGGCACAGCTGCAGGCCGTCAACATCAATCATCATCATGTCAGAGATTATGATGTCCGGCTTAATCTGGTCAATTATGTTGTAGCCGCCCATGGCGTCAAACCGGAACTGCACGTTGTACTCTTCTGTAAGGATGGAGCGCAGGAAGTAGATGAACTCATAGTCGTCATCAATGAGCAGTATGGTAGGCTTGTCACTCATTGGCTCAACTGCAGTAGGAGCAGGGGTGAATTCATTCTGCTGGACAATCGGGTCAAGCGTCACAAAGGTATCCTGCTGCGGATTCAGCTCATCATCGGTGTATGCCTCACGCGACAGTGGCAGGCTGAAGAAGAAACGGGCACCGCTTACCGTTCCGTTTTCATAGCGGTTCTCTGCTCCGATGGTTCCGTGGTGCAGTCCAACCAGTGATTTGGCGTAATAGAGACCTATGCCTGTACCGCCTGATTTCTTGACAGATTCAAGCTGGGCAAAGCGGTTGAAGATGGTGTCGATGCGGTCCTCCTGCAGGCCGATTCCGGTGTCTGACACAGAGAGGCTCATCTGGCTATCATCGTGCTCGGTATGTATCGTTATGGTTCCTCCGGGGGGCGTGAACTTCATTGCGTTTGAGCATAGGTTGTACATGACCTTCTCAAGCTTGTCAGAGTCAATCCAGCCACTGAATGGGGCATCGGCCCCCTCAACAATGAAGCTGATGCTCTTCTGCCCAGCACCTGCGCTGAAGCTCTCTGCCACGCGGTTGATGATGGCGGTCACCTCTTCTTCACGTACAGCCAGGCGCAGCATGTCGTGGTCAAGCTTGTTGAAGTCAAGCATCTGGCCCACCAGCTTGAGCATGCGGTTGGTATTGCGCCTTATGACGCCCACCATGCGCTCCTGCTCAGGCTTCTGGCCGGTCAGACTGCCTACGGCTGCATTGATCAGCGTAAGAGGTGCACGGAATTCATGTGAGATGTTGGCAAAGAAGTCAATGTTCTTCATGTTGATCTCTTCCTGCATCTCACGCTCCTGACGTGCCTTGTCAGCCTCTGTCTTGCGCCTGCGCAGGATTACCATGGTCGCAGAAAGCAGCATCAGAAGAACTCCTATGCCGGCATACGTTGCAAGAAGATACCCCGGTCGCTTTATGAAGAGCTTTACAGAGAACATACCGCTCTCAGACATGTCGTTGGTACTCTGTACGTTGAAAGTAATGTTGTTCCTTCCGTATTTAAGGCCGTACAGAGGAATGGTAGGATTGTTCACCGACTGACGCATGCCGCCGTGAAAGCGGTTCACCTCATACTGGTAGTCGTAGATGCAGCTGCCCGAGTATTCAACTACAGAGAGATGCATGTTCAGGTCATTCCTGGAGTCAGACTTCAGTCTAAGCTTCATGGGGACGCTCTTACGGTTGTCTGTGCGGAAGTCTGCCAGAACATTGCCCTTCTCTGTTATTACCACGTTTACCGGGGCATTGATCCTGCCGTTCTCATTCTGTGTATGGCTGCTCAGGTTTATGACATTGCCGTTTGCCAGAACCAGAATGACATTGCCGTCCTGCTCGTACATAGGGCGTACCGTACGGTATTCGGACAGGTCACGCCAGACGCTTGACACGTTGTCTCCCTGAATGGCATAGACGCCTTCTGACGTGTTTACGAACACCCTGCCAGAGTTGTCCTGGAAGATGTTATATACAGCCTTGTTTCCAAGTTCCTCAATCTTCTCTGCGTTGCCGTTCTGCTTGCTGTATCGGAAAAGACCCCAGTCTCCGGTACCCATCCAGACATTGCCTTCACTGTCTTCAAGCATTGATGAGTAGAAGATCTGACGCTTCTCTTCATCGGGGCATAGGTCACTCAGTGTGTGCGATGCAGGGTCAAGAATCAGCGGGTGGTTATCAGTCAGCAGGAACAGGATTCTTCCGTCCTTTAATGTCCTGACGATGGTGGCGTATGACAGGTCCACAGGTGCGCGCAGTCCGTTCGGCACAAGGCGGACCGTCTGGCCGCTGTTGCGCCCGGAAACTTCTGCGTAGAGAATTGCACCGCCGTCGGCTGCGGCCCACAGGTTCCCGGCTGCATCGGCAGAAACAAGATACATCTGTTCCTGTGCCTCAGTCTGATATATCAGTTTCATTGACCCGTCAGCCAGAATCTCTACTACCGATGCCGGCATGCCACGCTCAGAAACAAGAAGCCTGTTTCCTGGCAGAGTCTGAACCTGAGGCCTTTGATAAAAGGTGCCAGTTGCCTCATACGCCTGCCTGGTGTCGAATCCATTTCTGCTGGCAATCTCGTTTGACAGATTCCCTTCAGATGGAGTAACCTTCCATCCTCCTTGCGACAGTGCTGACCATATATTGCCGGCTTTGTCGGCAAAACCTCCTGCTGACAGTCTTGAACCAGCCCAAACCTGCTCAATTCCTGACATGTGTTGCTGTTCCTTGAAACTGTCAGATTCTGGGTCATATTTGAATCTTCCGCGTCGTGTGGTAATTCCGACAATGTGGTCCGGGTACTCAAAAAGCTGCATGACATACTGGTTCACATCGTCAATTGCTATATGGTCAAAACAACCGGTTTCTGCGTTGTAACGGTCAACGCCCTTCTGTGTACCAAGCCAGAGAGTGCCGTTGGCATCGGTCATCATATCGTTGATCAGGTCGGCAGAGATACCATTTCCAGCCTTCTCTGTGGCATTGTAATGAAGATAACTCTGTCCATTGTAGCGGAATACACCATCCTGGAATGTGCTCATCCAGATGTAGCCGCTTGCATCCTGGGCAAATCCCGTTATGCGCACCTGGCTGACATCCATCACGACCTTGATTCCCTCTGCAGGAACCAATGCTTCCTGATGCCTCTTGTGCGATGCCTCCAGACTTCCGGTCTCTGGACTGTTCTGGTGCTGGCATCCTGACACCAGGACACACAATGTACCTATTATAGTAATTAGTCTGGAATATCTCATGTGTTGTTTTTTGCGGGTATTCAAATCCAAGGCACTAAGTTAGTAATTTTTCTCTTGATGCACATGTGCGGGGGTATTCTTCTTCCCCCGCCGGGTTCTGGGGTATTTTCCTTCTGCCGGGTGCGGGTGGTATTTTCTCTTGGCCGTTGCTGTGGCATTTCCCTGCCACGACTCCAATGAATCCCCCTGCACACGGGAGTCGTGGTAGCATTTCCCGCGTTTTTCGGCATTTTCCTGCCACGACTCCAATGAATCCCCTTGCACACGGGAGTCGTGGTAGCATTTCTCGCGTTTTCGACCATTTCCCTGCCACGACTCCAATGAATACCTCCGCACACGGGAGTCGTGGTAGCATTTTCCGCGTTTTTCGGCATTTCCCTGCCACGACTCCCATGAATACCCCTGCACACGGGAGTCGTGGTAGCATTTCCCGCGTTTTTCGGCATTTTCCTGC
>JAKSIY010000076.1 GCA_024398535.1 Bacteroidaceae bacterium | reverse complement strand
CCGTCTTCTGTCAACCTCAACAAGTTCAGAAGTGCAGGTCACCTTCATTCCCAGCGGAGTCGCCGACTCATGTGAAATCTCAAGTCTTGTACCGACCGATGCCTGTCCCTCCTCTAGGAAAGGAATGATAGATGTCATGCATGTCTTCTCCATCAGA
Organism: Bacteroidaceae bacterium; assembly: GCA_024398535.1. GTDB lineage: Bacteria > Bacteroidota > Bacteroidia > Bacteroidales > Bacteroidaceae > Colenecus. The sequence continues at coordinate 12,948 of JAKSIY010000076.1, read as the reverse complement.
GCTACCATCATTGGAGTAGCAAAGACAGGTACAGTACCACTGCCACACGCGCTGGCCAGCATCTCTTCAGAGACCACCAGTTCCTCTTTTCCCTTGATTCCTGCTTCAATCATGGGTGCAAAAATAAACAATTCAGCATATTTTACCATCTTTGCAGTCCAAATAAACACATTAAACAAGATGAAAGCACACAATCTGACCATTCTGACAGCAATCTGCACCCTATTTTCAATCACTTCATGTATCAGCAAAAGTTCATGCAGCCATCAGCCGGGAAACGGCACGGCATCGTCCGTATCTGACGGAAAGGTCAGCTATGATGACTATTTTACCGGCGAACGCCTGCGCATTGACCTTGCACTGGCAGGAAACTCAAGGGAGCAGAGTGCCTATCTTCTGGGACTCTCACGGGAATCCGGATGGGTCGGATCACCGGAAGCTCTGATTGACCCGTTCGGTTACGGCGAATACTATTTTGAAGCATTCAGCGGAGAAAACGCAATCTTCTCACGCGGTTTCAACCCGCTTTTTCAGGAATGGAGGGCCACGGAACAGGCAAAGACCGTTGACATGGCCATGAACCAGACAATCTGGATGCCTTTCCCGAAAGATTCCATCCGCCTGGTGCTGTACAGCAGGAACGCAGAGGACAGTCGTCTTGAGCCTTTCTTTGAATGCAGCATCGACCCAAAGGACAAACAGATCTCATACACCCCGCTTCAGATGCCGGAATCCCTTCTCTACAGCGGAGACCCGGCACACAAGCTTGACCTGCTATTCATTGCAGAAGGCTACACCAAAGACCAGATGGATAAGTTCCGTGCCGATGCCCAGCGCTTCACCAACTATCTGTTTGAATACGAGCCATACCGCAGCAGGAAAGAGGATTTCAACGTCTGGTATCTGAACACAGCATCAGAAGAGGAGGGCGTGGACATTCCGCAGCAGGACCAGTGGCGCAATACACTCTGCCAGTCCAGTTTCTACACTTTCTACGTTGACAGGTATCTCACGATCCAAGACCACCAGCGCATTGCAGACGCAGTCGCTGCCACTCCATTCGATGCTCTTTTCGTAATTGCAAATGAAACAAAATACGGTGGTGGCGGATTCTACAATTCCTACTCGCTGGGAACCTCAGACAACAGACTCTCTTGTGAGGTTTTCATCCATGAATTCGGGCATGGCTTTGCAGGACTTGCCGATGAATACTACGATTCCGAGACAGCATACGACGATGACTACTACCCTGCCGCCGTTGAGCCCTGGGAACCGAACATCACCAATCTGGTCAACTTTGAATCAAAATGGAAGGACATGATTGCAGAAGGTACCCCCATACCTACCCCTAACGATTCCGCATACGCCGGCATCACCGGACTTTTTGAGGGCGCCGGATACCAGACCCACGGAATGTACCGTCCGGTATTCGAGTGCCGTATGCTGAACAACACAGCACCAGCCTTCTGCCCTGTATGTCAGCGTGCCATAAGCCGCATGATTGATTTCTACACCCGCTGACCGGACGCGCAGGTATCACCACTGGCTATCCAGGAAAGCAAGTCTCTCTGAAAACCACTTTTTCAGGATTCCAATCTCTTCCTCATAGCTGGATACCCTGTAGGCAGCGAACCAGTCAACGCCACCGGCACCCATGCCCGGGAAGCCCATGCCTGGTCCGCTTCCCATTCCTGGGAATCCGCCACTGTTCCTTCTATCTGCGGCAGAAGGAACCAGCAGATTCCTGTATTTTGAGAATTGCCTTTTCTGTGCCTCCTGAAGTGTCTCAGCATACGAATCAATGAGTGCATCGATGTTTTTCTGACTCAGGACTGTCTTTCTCAGTTCACGGTATCTGGTCTTGACAAGGGCCAGGAAGTCTGGATCTTCCAGCAACCTTTTCCAGAATGCAGGTGTTGGAGATGTCTCGCCGCCTTCATGTACCCATGCCCGTACATTATCAGCATTGCAGAAATTACAGTTTCCGTATGCCAGATTGTAATCCCATACAGAACCCGCATGCAGTTTTCCGCCACTGCCGTCTTCATTCTGCTTTGTTTTGTAGAAATATGCACTGCGCTTGAGTCCATCAGCATTAAGACTCACCTCTGTATGTATCAGATAGTCCACAAAAGACTCCACGTCAATATACTTTGCATACCCTGTCTTCCTGTCACGGAAATGGTCTGACATGACGGTTTTCTCAAACTCATCGATATAGTTCTGTATGTATTCTCTCTGTTCACGGGTTATCTTATCCTTGTCCGGAGTACGTATCGTCCATACCACATTTCCGCCCGATGCGCCAATGCCACCGCCCATCATACCTGGGAAACCGCCCTGCATTCCACCGGCGTTTCTTGTAATACCGGGAACCTTTGATACGAAAGTCAGATCATCATTGTCATACGCATCAATACGCAGTATATAACCTCCGGTCAGTTCCGTACCATCATTGTCTTCGGGCTTGAGCTTTGCAATTGACAGGCGGTTCTTTCCTCTCTTGATTGTCTCTGTAAAGGTATATACACCCTGGTATTTCCCGTCAACCACAAGCTCTACCATCCTTGTATGGGGCGCCCAATGCCCCATATCCTCCCACATGCGGTATGCCAGGCTGTTCCTCATCATTGAGATATCATTATATGCTGCAACCAATGCCCAGTCACTCTCGGCAGGCATTCCCAGCAGTGATACGTCAGCATCGTTGCCATCTTCGTCACGGGTTTCTATGGTAAAACTCTTCTGGTCAAAGCTGAGCGAGCTGTTTCCACGCAGTTTAATTCCGATGCGGCCGTCATAGCCTCCAGGAGTATCATCAACTCTGTTCCGGCCATTTTTATTGTCAATGATTTTCATACTGGCATCGGATTTCCCAGACGTTCCTATTGGAGCTTTGGTATCAATAATCACAATAGGCAGGTCAGAGGAGCTGAACTCAACCGCAACACCATTGTCACGATATCCACCTCCCATCATTCCGCCCATCATACCTCCTGGCGACATCCCTCCTTGTGGGAATCCGCCCATCATACCTCCTGGGAACATTCCTCCCTGCGGGAAACCTGGGAATTGAGGAAACTGCGCTGAAGAAGGGACAGTCATCATGGCCAAGAGGGCAATTGTAAGTAGTTTTTTCTGTTTCATCGGGTTATGAGTTTTGCTTATAATATAATAAGGTAAAGGCTCATGTTAAACCGGTGCCACTAATTTATTTTGAAAAATATTATCAAAAAAAATAGTACCTTGCGATACAAGGTATTTGTAATTTCATATATCTTTGCAGTGACAAAGAACTATAAACAACATAATACATAATACAGCTATGAAAAAGGTAATCACTGTAGGAATCGGTGGAAGAAATTTCACAATTGACGAGGATGCTTATGAAAGACTCAACCAGTATCTTGCAAACTTCCGTTCAAAGCTCAATACAGGCAATGATGCCACAGAGGTCATGGATGACCTTGAGATGCGCATAGCAGACCTTTTTGAAAAGGAACTGCATGGGCAGCAGGTTGTCAGCAGAAGTATCGTAAACAGGATTACAGAGCAGATTGGAATGCCGGACGGAGGAGCTGAGAGCAGCAACACCAACGACACAGGCAACTCTGCCTTTACCGGGAATTCCACGTTTACCGGTAATTCGGCTTTCACAGGAAACGACAGTCAGTACAATGACTACTTTGACAAACCTCTGCATAAGTTCTATCTTGATACAGACAACAGGATTATCGGCGGTGTCTGCGCAGGAGCTGGAGCATACCTGAATGTCGATGTTGTGGTCATCAGGGTAATCGTCCTGGTTCTCTTCTTCTGCGGATTCATAAGCCTTCTGCCATATCTGGCCGTGTGGATCATTGCACCCAAGGCCGTGACACTGGCCCAGAAATGCGAACTCAGGGGAATTCCTGCCACGGCAGAGAACATGGCACGCATGTCACGCAGCTCACGATAAAAGACATAATATTCAATCATCACAAACCTATTTCACTATGGACAGTGTAACTGAAAACATACGACAGCAGATGCGAAAGGGAGTGCTTGAATATTGCATCCTAAGCATACTGGACAGGAAAGAGGCGTACGCATCGACCATTATAGAAGAGTTGAAGATGGCCAACATGGCAGTTGTTGAAGGTACTCTCTACCCACTGCTCATCAGGGAGAAGAACCAGGGCCTGCTTGCCTATCGCTGGGAAGAGAGTCCCCAGGGGCCTCCACGCAAGTTCTACACGCTTACGGACAAGGGACGTGCAACCCTGATGGACATGGACATTGTCTGGAGAGAGATAAACGACACGATAAACACGTTGAAGAAATGAGACAGACATATAAGGTAAACATCGGCGGCTTTGCATTTTCCCTTGAGGACGATGCCTTTGCAAAATGCTCTGAATACGTAGATTCGCTGACACGTTTCTATGAGAATGAGCAAGATGGCCAGGAGATTGTTGAAAACATAGAACAGCGCATTGCAGAACTTCTCCTTGAAAAATGCGGCAAGGACTCTGTCGTAAACAAAGAGGCTATTGATTACGTGATAGCAATTCTTGGAACTCCGGAACAGGTTGAGGAGGGATCTGAGACAGCCGGCACACGGAAAACCGGATATGAGAGGAGTCAGAGAAAGACCGGCAAGTTCACATACAATGAGAAGCGCAAGCTGTTCCGTGACCAGTCCAGAAGCATTCTGGGTGGTGTCTGCTCCGGTTTATCCATCTACTTCAACATTGACGTAGCTGCGGTAAGACTTCTTTTTGCCGTCGGTGCCATATTGGGAATCTCATTCCGTTTGAGCTTTCTAGGTGCATTCGGCATACATCTCGTGAAAATGATAAACATGGCAATTCCACTCCTTTACATTTGTCTATGGATCTGCATGCCTGCAGCAAACTCAGCAAAAGAGCGCTGGCAACTCAGAGGAGCGGATGGCAGCCTCAATGACATCAGACGTGAAATGTCAACCAAGCATGAATACTATGGCAACGAGAACCGTTCTGAGTTCTGGCACATCGTGATCAGGATAATCAGCATATTCTTAGGCATCGGCCTTCTGGGAACTGCCCTGAGCGGCATTCTGGCAGGATTATGTGCCATAGCCGGAATAGAATGGTTCGGCCCGCTGGCAATATCGGAATACGTCCCAAGGGAGATAGCTCCATATCTGATGTCCACTTCATTCTCATGGCTGAAACTTACAGTTGCCATATCCTACTTCCTGCCATGTCTTGGAATGATCTATGGAAGTGTCATGCTCATATTCGGGCTGAAGTCACCAGCATGGCACCCGGGACTTATAATATTCCTGCTTTGGGTAATTGCACTGATTGCAACCATAGTACTGGTTATAGTCTGTGGAAAAAACATAGCCACTCCGTTGTACTTCAACGGAATGGCCATGGTTATGGGGCCAGCAGCCGCAATTGCGGCCTGATTACCACTTGCCGTAATGGATGCGGTCAGCCTTGAACTTGTCCTTTGGCTGATTCTCTCCATCCGGATGTCCAACTGCAATCATACAGTATGGAAGAACTTCTGCAGGGAGGCCAAGTGCCTCCTTGACATGTTCTATACGCTCCATGAAAGGATAGCCGGCGGTCCATACTGCACCAAGTCCAAGAGCCTCAGCGGCAAGCAGGAAGTTCTCTGTAGAAGCACCCAGGTCATCACGCCACATTGAGTTCGGGACGCGCTCCTCAGAGCCACGGGACTGAGTGGTGGTGTCTGCGCACATGACTACAACGGTACCGGCACTCTTGAAGGTGCCTACGTTGAAATTACCCTGGAAGATATCATCAAACTTCGATGCATCGGTCAGTACGACAAATGACCATGGCTGTATGTTCATACCGGAAGGAGCAGCCATTGCTGCCTTCAGCATGGTGGTCATATCCTCTTCAGAGATAGCCTCACCTGTAAAAGAGCGTACGCTCTTGCGGTTCATGATATTCTCAATGGCAGCAGCTCCCTTGTTGGCGCAATCATGCTCCTGAGCCGGCTTCTGTGAGCAACCCGTCATTATCATGACAGCAGCCGCAATAGCAAAAAAAGTTTTTCTCATAATTATTGTTGTGTGTGTTTATTCAAAATACTGGTAGAACAGAGCTATTGACTCCATGCCAGCATAAAGCTGGCTGAGCAGATAGCTTTCATTCGGAGAGTGTATGGTATCACGCTCCAGACCGAATCCCATCAGAAGCGGATCAATTCCCAATTCCTTCTGGACCTCGGCAAGGATTGCTATACTTCCGCCACCACGGCTTGGAACTGGCTCGATGCCATACACCTCAGCCATGGCACGGCTTGCAGCCTTGTATGCAGGACTTGATATCGGAATCAGGAAACCGTCACCACCCTCACATGGGGTAACCTCAACCTTTACATACGGAGGGGTAATACGCCTGATATGCTCTACAAACAGCTTGTTTATCTTTGAACTAAGCTGGTTTGGAACAAGTCGCATGGAAATCTTGGCATGGGCCTCGGACGGCAGCACGGTCTTTGCTCCCTGTCCGGTATATCCTCCCCATATTCCGCAGACATCAAGACACGGACGTATGCTCTTGCGCTCAGGGGTAGTATATCCCTTTTCACCCTTGACCTCATTGATATCAAGGAATTCCTTGAATTCGTCCATGTCAAACGGAGCCTTTGCCAGCAGTTCACGGTCCTCCGTTGAGAGTTCCACCACATCGTCGTAGAAACCCTCTATGGTGATACGGCCATCTGCATCGATAAGCTGTGAAATCATGTCACACAGGGTATTGATTGGATTGGCAACCGAACCGCCGTAATGGCCAGAATGAAGGTCCTTGTTCGGGCCTGTCACCTTGACGTCAAAATAGGCCAGGCCGCGCATTCCGCAATTGATTGACGGCACCTTGTCTGAAATCATGGTAGTATCAGATACCAGACAGATATCTGCCTTGAGTTTCTCTCTGTTCTGACGTATCCACTCCGGAAGTGACACGCTGCCAATCTCTTCTTCACCTTCAAACAGGAATTTGACATTATGCCTGAGCTTGCCGCTGCGCAGCATGTACTCAAATGCCTTGATGTGCATGAACAGCTGGCCCTTGTCATCATTTGCGCCACGGCACCAGATTGCACCGTCATGAATGACAGGTTCAAACGGATCTGTATGCCACTTCTCAAGCGGTTCCGGCGGCTGGACCTCATAATGGCCATATACCAGAACGGTTTTATAGGAAGCGTCTATTGTCTTGCTGCCGAAAACCACTGGATTTCCTGACGTAGGACAGATTTCCGCAGAGTCTGCTCCAGCCTCAAGAAGCAGTTCCCTGAGTCTCTGGGCACATTTCTCCATGTCAGGTTTATGTTCTGCCTTTGCACTTATAGACGGAATTCTCAGAATTGTAAAGAGTTCGTCAAAGAACCTCTGTTCGTTTTCCTTTATATAGTCTTTCATTGCCTATTTGTTTTTGCCAAAATTAGTTATTGTTCTCCAATCTGCCAACTGCGAATCATCCCTTTCACTTGCGGACCGCCTGAGCCTCAAGGGGATTGTCTGGCCAGGAGTGTTTCGGATACCTGCGGCGCAACTCCTTGCGGACCTCAAAATAGGTATCATTCCAGAAACTCTGCAGATCAGAGGTCAGCTGTACCGGCTTGTATCCAGGTGAGAGCAGTTCCATGAGCATCGGTATGCGTCCGTCATCAACCCTTGGGGTCGATGCCATTCCAAAGCACTCCTGAAGCCGTACACGCAGCACTGGGGCATCGGCTCCCGTACGGTATTCAATCCTTATACGGCTTCCGGTAGGAACCGTCACATGTGTGGGAGCCAGCCGTTCAACACTCTGCTGCTGGTTATAATCCAGAAGAGTCCACAAAGCCTGGCAAAGGTCTATCTTCTTCAGCTGGGCAACTGATGTGGAATGCTCCAGGAAAAAGGGCAGCCACTCCTCTACCCTTTCCTGTACCGCCTGGTCTGACAGGTCCGGCAACTCCAGTTCCGGATGCCATAGAGCGACCGATGCCACGCGTCTCTGCAACGCACGGACATCATCATTGAAATCAAGCATGCTCAGGCCCTCCTTGCGGGCGGCATCGCATATTACTGCGTGAATCCGCTCCTGCGCCACATCAGTAATTGGACGGGACTCTACAGTCAACCGGCCTATCCTTGACTGACGCTCTGCAACGACGCGCCCCTGACGGCTGTCCCAGGAAATATTGTCATACGTTTCTGTCATTGGAAGAAGGTCCTTCTGATCCACTGCCGATGCCAGATGAACCCTTCCCGCAGAATTGCCGCCATTCTGACTGACATTTACGGCCACGACCCACTCTGCCGCCGACAGCACGCTGTCAGAAGAGAGCAGCACACTCTCTCCGTTTGCCATCTGCCATAATTCATGGGCATCCTTGCGGGCACGAGCCACGCGTTCCGGCCATGCATGCGCCAGAAGCCTTCCTGCCACATAGACATCAGGATCGGAATTATCCTCGCTGGCCCCGGACAGTCTTCTGTACTGTTCTGCAACCTTCATGATACGTCCCCACCTGCCATCACCGCCATGTGCCCGGCTTCTCCTCAGGGCTAACAGCCTTGTTCCCAGTTCCGGCTCTGACAACTCCGCCATAGGATCTTTCTCCTCAATGATGGCAGCAATGTCAGCAGCCAGAGCCTTTTCCTGCTCAGAACCGGCCCCAACCAGCATTTGGGCAATCCTGGGGTGACATGGCATCCCGGAAAGTCTTCTGCCATGTGCCGTAATGGAATTGCGTCCGTCTGTTGCACCTAGCATCCTGAGCAGCTCCTGGGCCTTGCACAGAGTCTGGGCCGGAGGTGGGGTAAGCCACTTCATGCCGGCAACGTCACTGTTCCCCCACGCGGCAATCTCAAGGGCCAGAGGTGTAAGGTCTGCCTGCAATATCTCAGGAACGCGGCTTCCTGCCATATTATGTTCCGTTGCAGTACTCCATAGCCGGTAACATACACCCGGGGCAAGACGTCCGGCACGTCCGGCGCGCTGTGTTGCCATATCCAGGCTTATGCGTTCCGTCGTCATCTGGCTCAAGCCTGTCTGCGCAGAGAAGCGTACCTGTCTGAAGAGCCCGGAATCAACTACCACTCGTACCCCTTCTATCGTCAACGACGTCTCAGCCACGGGAGTGGCCAGCACAATCTTCCTTTCACCATTCCGGCAGGGAGCTATGGCCTGCTGCTGTTCCGCTACAGACTGGAGTCCGTAAAGAGGATAGACATGGGCATTGCCGGCATACAGTTCCTGACCGGCAAGAAGCAGGTCCCGGCACTTCAGTATCTCAGACTGTCCGGGAAGAAATGCCAGTATATCTCCATCATGTTCCCTGAAAGCCACCCTGATGGCTGCAGAGACTCGTTCCACACAATTCCTGGCATCGGCCTCTTCTGAAGAGTGGATAAGCTGGACTGGGAACTGGCGCCCCAGAGCCTCAATATGAGGTGCCTGCAGGAAAGAGCAAATTTCCGATGCGTCTATCGTGGCAGACATAATCACTACTCTCAGGTCCGGGCGTATGGTCTTCTGCGCCTCAAGCACCAGAGCCAGGCCGGAATCGGAGTTCAGGCTGCGTTCGTGGAACTCATCAAAAATCAGGACTGACACGCCGTCAAGAGTCGGGTCGTCAATCAGCATTCGGGTAAGGATACCCTCCGTGACGACTTCAATACGCGTCTTCTCTGAAACACGGTTCTCAAAGCGAACCCGGTAGCCCACGGTATCACCAACCTGCTGGCCAAGCTGGCCAGACATCCTGACTGCCACTTGACGGGCCGCCAGACGTCTTGGCTCAAGCATCAGTATCCGTCCCTCCTTCAGTCCTTCCAATATTGTCAGAGGCAGCACGGTTGATTTTCCGGCACCCGGCGGCGCAGTAACAACCAGGCACTGGTGTTCAGCCAGTGCCTGATTGACCTTTTCTGCAATTTCTGTTATCTCAGCATTTCCCATACCGTACGTCCCAGGTCATGATTGTCCGTATCACCGGAACAGTCCCAGTACATTCCGCCCCTTATGCCCTTCTCCAGAATGAAACTGCACTTATCAGACAGGGACTGGATATTCTCATATGTATAGACCCTCTGTCCGTTCTTGTCGGCAAGGTACGGGTAATGGCCGATGCTGTCCCACATCTCAGAGAGTCCGCGCTCCTGCCTGACCTGCTCCATGTCAACATGCTCCGGCAGACGGAACTGTCCTTTCCCATAGAACGGCATACCCATGACCAGCTTCTCCTTTGGGACACCAGCCTCAAGATGCTTCTCAACGGCCTTTGCCGATGTCATCCAGGAGGCATCCTCAGGTCCATACAGCGCTGCATGATGCTGCGGAAATGAGGCCATGTCATAGGCCATGACATTCACGAAATCCACGTAAGGCATGACTGCCTTGAAATCAATGTATGCTGCACCCGCTGCCGTTGCCATGGTCACACATTTCAGTCTGGTCAGCACCTTCCTCAGATCACGCATCAGCAGGGTAAAATTCCGCGTGTCATCGGGACTTGAAGAGATTCCGGCATCGCTGCTGGTTGGATATTCCCAGTCTATGTCGATGCCATCAAGTCCATACTCCTTCACGATTCTGCGGCAGCTCTCACAGAACATGAGACGGTAATGCTCATTGGCAGCCATTTCAGAAAAGCGGCCACTACCCCAGCCTCCGATTGACAGCATTACCTTGAGATTCGGATTCTGCGCTTTCAACCCGACTATCTGCTTCAGTCTTGCAGGATTGTCAATACGGACGGACTTGAATGACTCGTCAACATGTCCAAAAGCATAGTTCAGGTGTGTCACATACCGGGGATCCGGCATGAACGTATTCCAGCTGGTGACATAACCTACCACCACACGCTCATTCTTTCCTGCAGGAAACGCTGCAAGAAAGAAACACAGAAGCACTACAAGGGTGGAAAGACGTTTCAGCATCTGATCTGTCCGCTACGATATGCTACAAGCAGTTTCTTCAGGTCCTCAATACGTGCAGCAATGTCACGGCCCTTGTCCGTATCCCTGACCAGAAGACGCTCCGGAAAGACTACGACAGGAATCTCAGACATGACGTCCATGCCGTGCTCCACAGTCTCATGTCTTGACTCAAACGGCTCATGCTGAACCAGTTTAAGGCCATGTGAGTTGAAAAGCAATGTATATCCGGCTATACCAGTCTGCCTGCGGTATGCCTTTGAGAAGCCACCGTCAATGACCAGCAGCTTACCACCGGCCTTGATAGGACTTTCACCCTTGGCTACCTGGACTGGGATATGACCGTTTATGATATGGCCATGCTCAGTATCCTCAATCCCGAATTCGCGCAGGATGCGGTCACATACGGCAGGATTATTCTTCAGGGTATAGTAGTTTCCCTTCTTCTCCTTGTGGGTTGCCTTATCCTCTATGAAATAGCGCTCAAAGGTAGTCATACGATCCTTGTCGAAAGGAGGAGATACCGGACCGCACCAGAGGTACCACACAAGGTCCTGGCCGTAGAGTTTCTCATCAGAGCCTTTTTTTCCGTAATAGGCCGTACGAACCAGTCCGTCGATACGGTCAAACAGCTCCTTTCCATGGAGTTTCTCTCCCATGATATCCAGCTCTGCAAAAGAACCGTCCTCATTCAGGGGTACACTTCCATGATACAGCAAATTTGAGTTCCTTACAAGGTACAGGGCACCCTTTGAGTACATGCATCCCATGTGGCGTGCCAGGGTCTCGCTGTTTGTGAAGCTGTGAACCAGACGTTCAACCACATCTTTCTCTTCAGACGTAAGACTATATGAATCAGACGGGTCAACAGTAGGGAAACTGCAGTCACGCATCGGATATTCAGTACCGTCTATCGTAATGACTCCACGGCTGAAATCAACCAGATGCAGAAGATTCCTGTCTTCCATTCCCCACTCCGGATGTCTTTCAATAATCTGATGTTCAAGCTTGAACTGAATGACGGTGATGGCCTTGTGCATCTGTGCAGTCAGAAGCTTCTGGCCGTCATTCATATCGGCCGATGCCTCCTTGTCAGGCATGAACACGGAGCAAGGATCATTCTGATATACTCGCATTGCGAATGTTGCCAGAGGCAGGAGGTTTATGCCGTAGCCATCCTCAAGGGTGGCCATTGTGGCATATCTCAGACAGAGTCTCAGGACATTTGCCATTGAAGCCGCACCGCCGGCAGCAGCGCCCATCCATGAAAGGTCATGATTTCCCCACTGGATATCATAGTCCCGCAATCCGCAGAGAGTGTCCATGATACAGTGTGCACCGGCTCCACGGTCATATATATCTCCGATAATGTGCAGATGGTCTATCACCAGGCGTCTGGCGACATTGCAGATATGCTTTACGAAATGGTCTGCGCGGTCAGTCTCTATTATGGAATTGACAATCGCCTTGAGATACTCCTGCTTGCTGGTGAAATCACCCAGAGACTCCTGCAGAAGTTCTTCAATTATATAGGAGTAGTCCTTTGGAAGTGCCTTGCGCACCTTTGAGCGGGTATATTTTGCAGAAATCCTGGCAAGAACCCTGATAAGGCGCATCAAGGTGACACGATACCACTCATCCATGTTGCGGCCATCTTTCTCAACAGCCTCAAGCTTCTCTTCCGGATAATAAATAAGAGCGCAGAGTTCACGTTCCTCAGCACCGGTCCGCGCGTTTCCGAACACCTTGTCAGCTTTCTGCCGGACAACTCCCGATGCGTTTCTGAGGACATTTTGGAAGGCCTCACTCTCTCCATGAAGGTCTGTAACGAAATGTTCTGTTCCCTTGGGCAGGTTCAGGATTGCCTCAAGGTTTATTATTTCAGTGCAAGCTGACTGAACCGTCGGAAAATTTCTTGACAGCAGCTGCAGATATTTCAGATTATCTTCCATTCAATAACTGATTGATATCAATAAAAACCGGTTCCAGAAGAGTTAAACCTGTCCCAG
>JAKSIY010000075.1 GCA_024398535.1 Bacteroidaceae bacterium | reverse complement strand
TTTCCTTTTTTGTAACTTTGCACTCCCATGATTTATCCTGAGAATTTTGAATACAAGATAGGGTTCAACGAGATACGTCAGTATCTGATGGACCGATGCATCTGCACACTGGGAAAGCAGCGTGTGGAGCAGATGGCTTTTATGACTGAATATGAGGCCATTGATTCAAAATTATCAGAGGTTCAGGAGATGATGCGCATCCTTCAGTCAGAAGACGGATTCCCGGACCAGGAGTTCCATGACGTACGCCCTACCCTGACCCGTCTGAGGGTTATTGGCACATGGATGGACGAGCAGGACCTTCTTTACCTGTGGCGCTCTCTTGAGACCATAAGCAGCATCGTAACATTCCTGAACAGAGAAGAGGATTCTGCGTTGTACCCAAGACTCAGGAAACTGACAGAAGACGTTTCGGTCTTTCCGGAGCTTACAAAGCGGATCAGCCAAATGCTTACAAAGTTCGGCAAGCTGAAGGACAATGCCTCACCTGAGCTGTACCGAATCAGGATGGATCTTGCGAACACCTCATTCAGCATAAGCAGATTACTTACCAACATACTCAAGCAGGCCCAGAGAGATGGTCTTGTGGACAAGGAGGCATCGCCTACAATGCGTGACGGCCGTCTGGTTCTTCCTGTAGCACCGGCCCTGAAACGAAAGATCAGGGGCATTGTACATGACGAATCTGCAAGTGGTAAGACCGTGTTCATTGAACCCGAAGAGGTTGTTGAAGCAAACAACAAGGTGCGTGAACTTGAGGCAGACGAACGTCGTGAGGTAATAAGGATTCTGACTGCTTTTGCGGATTCAATCCGTCCGGACATTCCACTGATTCTGGGCTCATACGAATTCCTGGCAGACATTGACTTCATCAGGGCAAAGGCCAGGCTGGGAATTGACTTTGACATGTCAAAACCTATCCTGGAGCGCAAACCGGTGCTGGACCTTGTCCAGGCCGTTCACCCGCTGCTTGCAATTTCACTGAAAAGACATGACAAGACGGTAGTTCCACTTGACGTGAAGCTTGACTCACGCAACTGCATATTGCTCATTTCCGGCCCGAATGCCGGTGGCAAGTCTGTCTGCCTGAAGACTGTGGGACTTCTTCAGTACATGATGCAGTGCGGATTGCCTGTTCCTGCCAGAGGGAACAGCCACATGGGTATATTCAAGAGCATCTTCATTGACATTGGTGACGAGCAGAGCATCGATGATGACCTGTCAACATACTCAAGTCACCTTCTGAACATGAAGAACATGATGAAGGGCTGTGACGGACGCAGCCTGATTCTCATAGATGAGTTCGGAAGCGGTACAGAGCCGAACATAGGTGGCGCAATTGCCGAGGCCGTGCTGAAGCGATTCAACCAGAGCCATACCTTTGGCATCATAACCACACACTACCAGAACCTGAAGCATTATGCTGACTCACATGACGGCATCATGAACGGAGCCATGCTCTATGATCGTCATCTGATGCAGCCTCTCTACATACTCCAGACCGGTAATCCCGGCAGTTCATTTGCAGTTGAGATTGCCCGCAAGATTGGATTGCCGGAAGACATCATTGCCGATGCATCAGAGATAGTTGGACGCGATTACATAAATGCAGACAAATACCTGCAGGATATTGTACGCGACAAGCGCTACTGGGAAAACAAGAGGCAGAATGTCCACCAGAAGGAGAAGGAACTTGACCAGCAGATTGCCCGTCATGAGCAGGAGTTGACAGACCTTCAGAAAGAGCGCAGGATTATCCTCAAAGAAGCAAAAGAGAAGGCAGACCAGCTGATTAAGGACTCCAACGCAGTGATTGAGAACACAATCCGCACCATTAAGGAGTCACAGGCAGAGAAGGAACTTACCAAGCTGGCCCGTCAGGAGCTGACAGAATTCAAGCAGAATCTGGAAGAAACGGCAGAGAATGCTGCTGCAGAAGAGAAGATACGCCGCCAGATGGAGCGCATCAGGCAGAGTCAGGAACGCCGCAGCAAGCGCAAGGAGGAGAAGAAGAACGGTGCAGGCCAGAAGAAGCAGGCTCCTGCCCAGCAGAATCCTCTTCAGGGTCTGCTCATGGGACTTGCCAAGCAGAAAGAGATTGAGCAGTTCAAGATCGGTGACACCGTCCGCCTTAAGGGGCAGACTGCCATCGGTGACATTGTTGCCATCAACAAGAACAACGTCACAATAGAATTCGGAAGTGTCAGGTCAACTGTCAAGGCAGAGAGGATAGAGCTTGCACAGCCGGTAAAGAAGAGTGCTTTGGAGCAGGCCTATACTTACATGAGCAAGAGCACCCATGAGGAGATAAACAAGCGCAAGCTGAATTTCCGTCAGGATATAGATGTACGCGGAATGCGCGGAGAGGAAGCCGTACAGACCGTTATGTACTTCATTGACGATGCCCTGCTGGTAGGTGTATCACAGATACGAATCCTACACGGAACCGGCAACGGCATTCTCAGACAGCTCATCAGACAGTATCTTGGAACAATTTCAGGAGTCAAGTCTTTCCGCGATGAACATGTTCAGTTCGGAGGAGCCGGAATAACCGTCGTAGAATTAGGATAACAGTCATGAAACATATCGGTCCACACGTATCTGCCAGTGGTGGAGTCTTCAATGCCCCACTGAACGCCCATGAGGTTGGAGCATCGGCCTTTGCTCTCTTCACAAAGAACCAGCGCCAGTGGTTTGCATCACCTCTGTCAGAGGCAGAAGCAGAAAAATTCAGGCAGACATGCAGTGATCTGGGTTACTCTGCGGACTTCATCCTGCCACATGACAGCTATCTGATAAATCTGGGCAGCCCAGAGGAAGAGAGTCTGCAGAAATCGCGCAACTCGTTCATTGAAGAGATGCAGCGATGCAGTCAGCTGGGTCTGACAATGCTGAACTTTCATCCCGGTAGCCATCTGAAGAAGATTACCGTTGAAGAGTGCCTGGACAGGATTGCCGAGAGCATAAACATGGCTCTTGACAAGACCGCAGGAGTGACTGCAGTAATTGAGAACACAGCCGGTCAGGGAAGTAACCTTGGATTCGCCTTCTGGCAACTGAAATATATTATTGACAAGGTTCAGGACAAGAGCCGCGTTGGAATCTGCATTGATACCTGCCACACTTTCACAGCCGGCTACGACCTGAAGGACGGTTATGAATCAGTCTGGAAGGAGTTTGATGAGGTTGTTGGTCTGGAATACCTGAGAGCCATTCACCTGAATGACAGCAAGAAGGAACTGGCCACACGCGTTGACCGTCATGACAGCATCGGCAAGGGATTCCTGGGCATTGACTTCTTCAGGAACATAATGAAGGATTCCAGATTTGACAACATTCCACTGATTCTTGAGACCCCGGACGAGACACTCTGGAAATCAGAGATTGAGCTCCTTCACTCCTTTGAATGAATCACTGGTCAACCCCAAGACCATACAGGGCAAAATCACCCTTTACCGGATCATCGGGCCATATCTCTGCCAGATGCTGGGTAATCTCATGAGCCGTCTTCAGATCAGCTGCACAACGGCTGGTAAGCCCCATCTTCCTGGCCTCCTGATAGACATGGGTGTCCAGAGGTATTATCAGTTCACTGGCAGGAAAACTCTTCCAGAGACCAAAGTCAACTGAACTGTCCTGACGGATCATCCACCTGAGGAACATGTAAAGGCGCTTGTTCGCGGATTTACTCTCCGGAACCGGAATGCCATTGACCCCTTCAAAAAATCTGCACAGGGCAAGGACACTGTCCTGCAGGTTCTTCTCCTTGCAGAAAATAGTCTCAAGCCCGCCGTATTCCCGGTACAGCAGATTAAGCCTTTCACACAGTTCCAGAAAATCTCCCCACTTGTAGAATCGGTACAGGCACTTGTCCTTCTCTGAAATGTCTATAGTACAGAATCCTTCGTCAATGAAATAGTCATACGGAACGCCATACGAATCAAACGACCAATGCAATATATCAAGAATGCCCAGAAAAACCTTCCGGCTACCATAGGCCATCCACGCTGAAACGAAGGCTGATATTTCAATATCCTGCTTCAGCGTATATCTGTGAGGGAACTGGACAGGATCAGACTTGATGAAATCAGGACATTCATATTTGTCTGCAAGGGCTGTCAGCCGGTTTCTCAGGAGATCATCCATTTGTCTGTTCTGCTTCAATTATCTTTTTCTGGAATTCAGAAGGAGTCAGTCCGAAATGATTCTTGAATGTTGTCGAGAAATGGCTTGACGTAGAGAATCCTACAGCCTGTGCAATCTGGGCCACATTCAGATTATTCTCCTTGAGCAGGTCAACAGCACGCTGCATCCTCAGGTTCTGGACAAAACGTCCGGCAGAGAGACCGGTGATATCCTTAATTCTCCTATGCAGCTGAGTACGGCTCATGGCAAGGTCCTCAGAAAGTTGTTCTATGGTGAACTCTGAATCTGAGAGTTTTTCCTTGACGATATTCATAAGATTCTCCATGAGTTCTTCATCAGCAGATTTACTCTCAGCAAGCTCCATGTGCTGTTTCTGCTCCTGCTGGCCAGAGAACTTGCCCTTCATCCTTAACCTGTTATTTATCAGGTTCATGGCCTGAGTACGCAGCTCATTCATGTAGAACGGTTTTGGCAAGTAGGCATCGGCACCCACCTCAAGGCCGGTTATTCTGTCCTCCATCCTGTTCCTTGCAGAGAGCATGATGACAGGAATATGGCTTACATTTGAATTGGTCTTCAGCGACTTGACCAGAAGAATACCGTCCATTTCAGGCATCATGACATCGGTTATGATCAGGTCTGGCTGATTTGCAATGGCAGTACGTAGTCCATCCTTTCCATTCCTGCACGTCAGGACACGGAAATTCTGGCTCAGGCCCTGCTTGATGTAGTCAAGTATGAACTGGTCATCACCATCAATGACAAGAACTGTCTTGCCAAGAGGATTCTTATGCTGTGAGAGTGACTGATCCATAGGCAATTCCAGAACCACAGCCGGACTCTTCTGTTCCATCGGTTTGGTCTCTGCCGTTATTTCCTCAGTCTTCAGATGGGCATTTCCAAGAGGTATGCGTACATAGAAGACACTTCCACGGCAGTCACTCCTGTTCTCTGCCCATATCCTTCCCTTGTGAAGTTCAACCAAAATCCTGCTGTAATTCAGTCCTACGCCAGTTCCCAGAGTCATTGCCGTATAGGTATTCTTTCCTCTGTAGAAGCGTTCGAACACACGGTCAACATCCTCTACGTCAAGCCCGATGCCCGTATCCTTGACCTGAATCTCAACGTACTGATGAAGCGGTCCATCAACGTTGTCATCAGTTCCCGTATGCGTAGAAATGGTGACATTGCCACCGTCAGGTGTATATTTGAAGGCATTTGAAAGAAGGTTCACCATGACCTTCTCAATCCTGTCCCGGTCAATCCATGCCTGAACACTGTCATCAGAATGCTCATAGACATACTTTATTCCATGCTGGGATGCCTGATGTGAGAAGAGTTCATATATTCCGGCAGTAAACTGGACAAGGTCCGTCTGGGAACATGCAAGACGCATCCTGCCCTCCTCATATTTCCTGATGTCAAGCAGCTGATTTATCAGATTGAGAATACGGTTGGCATTGTTGTTCATGCTGGCCAGGCTGTTCCTGGTCTGGACATCAAGGTCCTTGCGTTCCAGCAGCTCCTCAAGCGGCGATATCACCATCGTCATAGGCGAGCATATCTCATGGGCAATATTGGTGAACGAATCCAACTTGGCCTCACTCAGCCTCTGTGCACTTCTCTTGTTAAGATACTGGATTACAACAACTGAAATAGCCACGATCATCAAAGCCATGACAAGGAATGCAATCCATGAAAAATACCATGGAGACAGGATTCTCAGTTCATACTGCGTCTCGGCAGATGGAGTTCCATTCTGTCTGGCCCTGATTGACAGATGGTATTTTCCAGACGGCATCTTGGTGAAAGAGATATAATTGACTCCCGTAGGAGATACCACCCACCCCTCTTTGTCCGGATTGAAGGAATACTCATAAGTGATGGCATCCGATGCCTCATAGTTGAAGGAATTCAGTTCCAGCGAGAAAGAGTTGTCAGAATAGCCAAGTCTGAACTTACGGGACAGTATTACCGGCCCCTCAGAGACCCTGCGGCCCCTTGAATACGTGTTTTCAGTAACATCCTGTCCATTAAGTATGATTCTGGTTATTACAGGACTGTGGGGAGACTCCGTTATGGTGATAGCCTCAGGATTGAATCCGGTAATACCGGTATTGCTGGCAAAGAAAAGTCTGCCGCTGTTGACAGAACTTGCTCCTGCCCTGTTATTATAGGTCTTATCAATCAGGCCATATCCGGAATAATATGAACTGACCCGTCCCAGGACTGGGTCAACGCGGTTCAGGCCACCCTGTGTACTGCACCAGATCATTCCGTTGGCATCTTTCTGGACACATGATACATTCAGGTTTGAAAGTCCGTCAGCCAGGGTATATACCCGTGAAGTCATGTTTTCAGGGTTGCAGCATACCAATCCGTTGTTGGTTCCAACCCAGATCAATCCCTGATTGTCCTCTGCCAGACTGATACAGGAACGTCTGCCCATGGAATTGTTCAGTTCCCTGACATCCTCAAACTGGCCTGTATTGGTATTGAAGCAACTCAATCCGGTATTGTGACCCAGCCACAGATATCCCTTGGAGTCTATGATCATTGAAAATATCCAGTCTGTCAGGAGTCCGGAATCAGCCCCATCCGTATTGTGCGTGTTCCAGTTAGTTGCATCGCCTGATGCCATATTGAACCTGTTGAGTCCATGACCTGCAGGACAGTAATATACGTTTCCGTGTGAATCTGTGGTTATAGAGATGACTGTTGAATTGTCATCAAGTGAAATCTTCTTGAGTACACGGCCACTCCTGACATCAATCTGTGCTATTCCCCGGTTGAAAAGGCCAGCCCAGAGATCACCATTGTCTGCCACATGAAGGGTCCTGACATAGAGGCCGGACGAACGGCTGACAATCCTTCCCTCTTCATCGATGCAGGACAAATCAATTCGGTTTGAACCTATCCAGATGTTGTTGTTCAGATCACATGCAATTGAGGATACGCTGATACCGTTCTCTGTATTCAGCATATTCAGGCTCTGGTATGTAAACAACTGATCCTCATGGCATATCAGAAGCAAGCCAGACATGTAGCTTCCCAGCCATTCATTGCCATTCACATCTGCCATGTAGGCACTGACATCAAGATTTGCAAAATTCTCACCTCCACCGCCAAAGACACGTCTTTCAACCACTCCTGAGTTCTCATCATAGTAAAGGAGTCCTTCTCCGCGTATTGACATGAGAAGCATGCCGTTTTCACCTTCATAAATATGAGTGAAGGTTTTTGACGGATCAATGGAGTATATTTCCTCAATGCTGTCACCATTCCTGTTCCACTTGAGAATTCTGTTCTGGGTCATTATCAGAACATTTCCATCTGATATCTCACCTATTCCGACTACGTCTTCAGATATCTGGTCAGGATGAAACGCTGTCACGGCATCGGCCTTTGATTCATAAACAAGGATTCCTTCAGAATAACCAATCCAGATATCTGAATTATGATCCTTGCTCATAGCGTATGCAGTACGGGAATTCAGTCTGTCGTTCACCCTCTTTACCGGCAATGCGGTATTCCTGTCTTCTGGACTGATTCTGTAGAGTCCATTGCCTGATGAAAGGCAGAGGAATGAACCGTCATCGGTCTCCTCTATATCAAGAATGTACATCTGGGTCGGAACGGAAACAGACGTGAAGCGAGCCAGCAGCGGATCCAGATATTGAAGTCCGGAAGTATTGGCAAGAAGCAGGTCTCCGTCCTTTGTCAGATGAAGACATCTTACGTAATTGTTTCCAAGAGACAGCGAATCACTTATGTCATTGAAATATTTCGTAAATGTGTAGCCGTCAAAACGGTTCAGTCCGTTTTCAGTTCCAATCCACACATACCCCTGATTGTCACGGCAGATAGCGTGAATCTGGGTATTGGATATCTGTCCGGCTGAATACCACGATTGTCTCTCTGCAAGAAGATTCGCTGCAGATACAATTAGGGAAAGGCAGAGCAATATTCGTTTTGTCATATATTATATATCGGAATTGTTTCGCAAAAATAACACAAAATCGTAACTTTGAAACCAATTAGAACAAACAAAGACAATTACACATGAAACTCAGTACACTGACACTGGCCACAGCTATGCTGCTGACCGCAGGCATCGGACAAGCCGATGCAAAGAAACATTGGGTAGCAACATGGGCAACCGCAGAACAGATTGCAGAGCCACACAACCTGCCGCCAGCCCCGGGACTTGCCGGAAACTCATTCAGGCAGATTGTTGAGACTTCAATCAGCGGAAGCAAGGTACGTCTCAGATTCTCAAACGAATTCGGAGATGAGCCGGTAGAGATCACCGCAGCAGAGATTGCAATTGCCCTGAGTCAGGGTGCATCTCCGGAGATTGATTCAAAGAGCAGTCGCATCCTTACCTTCAACGGCAGCCGTTCAGTCACCATCAAGCCGGGAGAGTTCGTAACCTCTGACCCAGTGAAGCTGAAACTGTCAGAGCGCCAGAACGTGGCCATCACCACACATTTCGGAAAAATGTCTGACAAGACAATCACCAGCCACCCGGGTTCCAGAACGACCTCTTATCTTGCAGAAGGCAACACAAACGACTTTTCAGGTGCTGCAACAACCGCACACTGGTACATAATCAATGACATTGAAGTACTAGCACCGGCTAAGGCAGGAGCCATTGTGGCCCTTGGCAATTCAATCACTGACGGCCGTGGCACAACCACAGACGGTCAGAACCGTTGGACAGACAACCTGTCACGCCGTCTGCTCCAGGACAAGGCAACCAGGAATCTTTCAGTCCTGAACATGGGACTTGGCGGCAACTGCATCCTTCAGGGTGGTCTTGGCCCTACAGCAAAGAGCCGTTATCCAAGAGACCTCTTCCAGCAGGAGGGTGTAAAATATGTAATCCTATTTGAGGGCGTGAATGACCTTGGCGGCCGTGGCGATGCAATCCAGAAGGCAAACCAGATCATTGATGTATGGAAGCAGATTACCGCAGAGGCTCATGAGAAAGGAATCAAGGTAATCGGCGCCACAGTAATGCCGTTCAAGGGCAACAACTACTACAGTGAGAACCATGAGGCTGGACGTCAGCTGCTGAACAAGTGGATTCTCAGCTATGAAGGATTTGACGGAACAATTGACTTTGCCGGTGCAATGTGTGATCCATCAGACCCAGAACGTCTGAATCCTGAATTCCTGTTTGAGAATGACTGGCTGCATCCAAATGCAAAAGGTTATGAGACAATGGGAAACGCCATAGACCTAAATCTTTTCAAGTAAAATAAAAACTAACCAGATGAAAAAACTTACAGCCTGTCTTCTTGCAGCCGTTTCTGCCGGTACAATCAGTGCGCAGCAGTTCAAGCTGAACCAGAAAGGTTATTATGAAGAAGGTGGAGTCAACGTAATAGTCTTTGAGGACTACTACCCAGAGGGACACCAGAGCGGTGTCTGTGTGATCATGAACGGTAACCGTATTGCAACCAACGGTGATCTGAGACTTGAAGCAACACCAGGTCAGTGGCAGCCACTGCCAAAGCAGGGCCGCAAGGTCAAGGAAGGCAATACCATTACACAGTATATGTCCTACCCTGACTCATCAAAGCATGAGACCGGTTTCAATCCGATGCTCTATCCAGAGCTCCAGCTCTCATACTCAGTCAGGACAGAGGGCGTTGACGGCGGTGTAATGGTTACCGTTGACCTGGACCAGCCTGTTCCACAGGAGTATCTGGGCAAGGTTGGATTCAACTTTGAGTTTTTCCCTGGCGCACTTTACGGAAAACCATGGATCATGGATGACAAGGCTGGAATCTTCCCTCCACAGCCAAACAGCCCACTTGAGCTGACTCACACAAACATGACACACGTAGGCAACTATCACCAGAACGGAAAGTCTGTCATTGACAGAGAGCACTTCCTGGGTGACCTGGATGTCTTCAACCCAATCGTAGCCGATGATGTGATATCTCTGCCGTATGCAGTAGGACGCACATTCACATCACGTCCTGATGACAATCTGAACCGCCTTACCGTACAGGCAATCACAGACACAGACCTGAAACTCTACGATGGTCGTCTGAACCACAACAACGGATGGTTCGTACTGCGTTCTGAGGTTCCTGCCGGTGCAACCAAGGGTGCAATCAAGTGGCTCATCAAGCCAACCGTTACAGAAGACTGGTACTACAAGCCTGTAGTTCAGACTTCACAGGTAGGCTACATGCCAGGACAGAAGAAGGTTGCAACCATTGAGCTCGATGCCCGCCAGAAGGCTCTTGAATCTGCACAGCTCTATAGGATTACTGCCCAGGGTGACCAGCTTGTAAAGACCATGCCTGCCACACAGTGGGGTTCATTCCTGCGTTACAACTACGTTCAGGCAGACTTTTCGGACATTACAGAAGAGGGTCTCTACCAGGTTCGCTACGCAGACAGCCAGTCTCCAATCTTCAGCATCGCACCGGACGTATATGACCGTGGTATCTGGCAGCCGGTAATTGAGTACTTCCTGCCAGTCCAAATGTGCCACATGCGCGTAAATGAGAAATATAAGGTATGGCACGATGCCTGCCACATGGACGATGCCCTCATGGCAACCCCATACAACCTGTTTGACGGCTACGACCAGAAGCCGGGTCTGTCAAAGTATGAGCCGGGCCAGAAGGTTCCTGGCGTGAACGTAGGTGGCTGGCATGATGCCGGTGACTTTGACCTCAGAATTGAGTCACAGGCCGGTGAGACATACATCCTGTCTCTTGCATTTGAGGCATTCCACCCAGAGATTGATGCTACCGCAATTGATTTCAACAAGCATGTCTGCGAGATTCATCAGCCAGACGGCAAAAACGACATGGTCCAGCAGATTGAGAACGGTGCACTCACCGTCATCAACACATGGCTGGCACTTGGTCGTCCATACCGTGGAATCATCTGCAACAGTCTGCGTCAGTACGTCCTGCTTGGCGATGCTTCTGCCATGACAGACGGAATTGCAGGCAATGAGGATGACCGCTGGATCTTTACAGAGGACAATCCTGGCCGTGCAGTATCGGCAGCAGCCGGCATGGCAGCAGCATACCGCGTCCTGCAGGGTCACAACGATACCCTTGCTGTACACTGCCTTGACTTTGCAAAGGCTATCTATGACGAGGTTACAGAGAGGAACAACTCAGGTCGCCGCAACACTGGCCTTACCCAGCTTGCAGCAGAGCTCTACCTTGCAACAGATGCAGCAGAGTACTACAATTATCTTATAGACAACAAGGAGAGCATCATCCGTGGCATCAACGGCAACGCATGGTATCTGGCACGCGTAGCAAAGAAGTTTGAGACACTTAAGAAGGACAAGAAGGCCAAGACATGGGCTGCAGACTTTGAGAAAGCTCTGCCAAGCATCGTTGAAGGCATAAACAATCGTACAACCTCTACCCCATACGGAGTTCCTTACACACCATCTATCTGGGGTGCAGGCTGGGATATCCAGTCATTCGGCTACCAGCAGTACTTCCTTGTATCTGCATATCCTGAAATCTTTGACATCAACCCAATGCTGAACGCACTTAACTTTATACTGGGTTGCCATCCAGGTAGCAACCAGGAGTCATTTGCAAGTGGTGTCGGTTCAAAGTCTGCAACCATCGGCTACGGTCTTAACCGTTCAGACTGGTCATACATTCCAGGTGGTGTAATCTCTGGTACAGCAATGATCCGTCCTGACCTGCCAGAACTTCTTGAGTGGCCTTATCTGTGGCAGCAGAGAGAATATGTTCTTGGCGGTGGTTCATCACACTACATGTTCCTTGTACTGGCAGCACAGCAGCTGCTGAACAAGTAATACAGAACATACACATATACAAAAAGAGAGTCCGTCGCTGGTCATGCGACGGACTCTCTTTTTATTTGTTGGATATCTTCTGTTTATCTTGCAAAACCCATACGTCTGGTTGGCATTACACCAGCCTCAGAAGGGCGCTTTACAGGACTTTCATTACCGAACAGGTATGAAGCCTCATAACCGCCGCAGTCAATGATAATCTTCTCAAATACTGTACCAGGCTCAATTGGACGGATAGTCAGAGTATGTTCGCCCTGAGACTTTGCCATGTCGAACTTGACAGTGCTCTGTGCAACGCGGCTGGCAACGGTTGGATAATATATAGAATACTGGTTAGCAGGCTCTTCATTCAGTCTCTCATTGAAGTTGACCTCTTGCTCCTGACCGCCGTCGATGCTTACCATGAAGCGGTGTCCCTCAAGACGCGCAAATGCCAGAGTTGACTTCAGTGCAAAACGTACGTCAACGCTCTTGACATCACTTGTCAGAGTAAACTTGTAAGTGAGCGATGCGCCCTCAGTTGACTTGTTGTATGGCTGGAGTGAAACGCCGCTCAGGGTACGGCCCATATAAGGAATGACAGTCCACTCTGCCTCTGCTGCATCGTTTGCGCTGAAGTAGTGCTCTGCTTCCATGGTAACGGTACCGTTCTTTTCAGTAAACTCGTAGAGACCCTTCTTGATATCACCCTCAAAACGATATACGGCAGGCTGTGTGTCAGCGCGGAAGTTGTCGTTCCACGATGTATAGCCAATGTGCTTCTGGGTCATCATGCCGTTCCACTTGCCACCGGCAAAGTCTGTGTTGTATGAAGCGCAGAGAACTGAATCACGATGGAAGTCCTTTTCGCAGCGTGCAGCCCATTCGTTTGCAGCAGGATTACCCTCAAGGAAGAGCTTGTTGTTCATTGCCTGAGCGTAATACATGTCATAGACATTTGCAAGGGCCTGTGTCGGGAACAGGATGATCTGCTGATATACATCGCGGTACTCTGGCTTCAGGGTCATGTACTGACGCAGGGCCTCTGCCTCAAGACGTGCCCACTCGTCAGCCACCATCTTCCATTCACCGCTTTCAAGATTGTAGGTATTCTTGTCAAGCATCTCAGCAGTAACGCGGCCGCTGTATTTGCAGAGCAGGTTCAGGATACGGCATGCCTCTTCTGCCTGATCCTTGCCGAACTGCTGCTCACAGAAATCATAAGTATGGTCAAGAAGTGTTGATGCAGTGTACTTCATAGGGCTCCATGCCATGTCAAGGAACAGGCTGATAGGATACTCCATAGGCTTCAGGTCACCTACATTGAGAACCCAGATCTTATCAACGCCATATTCGTATGTCAGCTGCATCTGCTCCCACAGGTTCTGGACA
>JAKSIY010000074.1 GCA_024398535.1 Bacteroidaceae bacterium | reverse complement strand
ATGTCTGACATGGCATCGGTTGTCAATATTTCTTCAAGTCGTGACCGCATGAGCCAGCCGCAGACTGAAAGCTACACCGCTGCCAAGGGCGGAATTGCAGCACTGACACATGCACTTGCCGTCAGTCTGGCCGGTAAGGCCCGCGTCAACAGCATATCGCCGGGTTGGATTGACACCGCATACACCGAATATTCGGGGCCCGATGCAACACAGCAGCCGGCAGGCCGTGTGGGCAACCCGCTTGACATAGCCAACATGGTACTATACCTCTGCTCAGAAAAGGCCGGATTCATAACCGGTGAAAACATCTGCATTGACGGAGGCATGACCCGCCTCATGATCTACCACGGAGACAACGGCTGGTCACTGAAATGAATAAAGGATTGGTATAGTCATGCAGCAACACCATACTCATAAATGGAGTCGCTGGCTAGGTCAATCTCATCGTTCCAATACACACAGGTGCGGCTACTGTCCAACTGCACCTGACTAAATAACCCGTACACCTCTTTCAGGGCGCGGAAAGTAGGCAGAGTCTCAATGTCTTCCTTGACGTCGTAGATCACTTTGTGACCATCGTCAAATTCAACTGCAAGGAGGAAGTCATCCATTGCTTTAATGGTTTTGATGCGTGGTATCATAACGGTGGTAATTTTGTGATTATTTGTTTGTCCCACATTTCCTGAAGCTCATCTTTGTGCTGTTCTAGCCATTCTCTGACGAGTTCTTGGGCTTTCTGCGGAAGATCTCCCTCAAACATCTCAAAGGTACGAATATTGAATAACCCAACATACTCATTGTATATGGCATGAATATGTGAAGGCTCATGTTCTTTGGGCTTGAAGAACATCTTGATGATTATTCCATAGAATCTTACTATTTCTGGCATGTCTTTTCAGTTTGTTCTTTTAAAAACGGCTCATTAACGAACTTTTCCGGTCAAAAATACGAAAAAGATTCAATCAGTTTTAAAATAGCCGAAAATAACGTCACCAAGCGATTGTTTTCTTTTTCATTTTTGCTGGTTATTGTTTTTTTCATAACTTGCAATTGATTGTCAACGAAGCTGGTCCAAAATTTTTATTTATAATCCAGCTCAAAACAGTTTATTTAAACAAGAACACTATGATGACACTGAAAGAAGCAATTGAATCACGGCACAGCATACGCCGCTACATTAGCAAACCCATACCACAGGAAACAGTCGACACACTGAACGCTAAGATTAGGGAGTGCAATTTGACTGAAGGCCTTCATATCCAGCTGGTTACCAATGAACCAAAGGCATTCAGCGGCAGAATGGCCTACGGAGTTTTCCAGGGCGTGAGCAACTACTTTGCAATGGTTGCCAGCAAGTCTGAAGACATGTCCGAAAGCATAGGTTACCATGGAGAACAGTTGGTACTGCTTGCCCAGACACTTGGACTCAACACCTGCTGGGTTGGCCTTACATTCAACAACATCAAGGAAGCCTACCAGATGGAGTCCGATGCAAAACTGTACTGCATGATAGCGCTCGGCTATGGCAATGAGCCAGGCAGGAACCTTAAACGCAAGACCGCCGCACAGGTCAGCAATGCCGATGCCACCACGCCGGAATGGTTCAACAATGGCGTTGCAGCCGCCCTGAAGGCCCCCACCGCCGTCAATCAGCAGAAATTCCATTTCCAGTACCTGGGCCCAGACGGATCAAACATTCCCAAGGTCAAGGCCGACAAAGGCTTTTCACTTTTGGGTTATACCAAAATGGATCTAGGCATAGCCAAGCTCCACTTTGAAATAGGCGCCGGCAAAGACAATTTTGAATGGAAATAACACCCCAGCAGGCCGGCCACACCGCAATTGTGCGCGTCACACTGACCGAACCACCAACCGGCAAGCGCAAGCAGTACAACGCCCAAGGAGACGAACTGAAGTACGGAGCCCTATCCTGACCCAAACTCAATGAAATCATTCGCAGCCATTGACTTTGAGACCGCCAACAATGAACCCACCAGCGTCTGCTCAGTGGGCATCGTCATTGTAAAAGACTGTCAGATAACAGATAAGTTCTACTCTCTGATCAAGCCCGAGCCGGACTATTACAACCTCTGGTGCACCCAGGTGCATGGACTGACCAGTGCCGACACCTGCACAGCGCCCGTTTTTCCTGACGTCTGGGCCCAGGTTGCGCCGCTCATTGAAGGCCTGCCGCTCATTGCCCACAACAAGGCCTTTGACGAGACCTGCCTGAAAACCGTATTCCGATGCTACCAGATGGACTACCCGGACTACACGTTCCATTGCACGCTTCAGAAATCTAGGCGCGTCTGGCCATGCGGCAAACATACCCTTGACATCATTGCAGACCGATGCGGCTACAACCTAAGCAACCACCATCATGCCCTGGCCGATGCCGAGGCCTGCGCCGCCATAGCCATCAAGCTGTTCAACCCCAATGATGACCCCTACTTCATGGAAGCCAGTGACATAGTCCTGCAAAGAATGCAGTGCCTGCAGGAACCCGTCAAAAGCGCCACCCTGTCAGAACAGCTCGGCATGGACCGCAAAGAGGTTGACCTGGCCCTGAAACACCTTAGGGAAGACGGCAAAATCTACTCCCCCAAACGCGGCTACTGGTCCCTGGGACAAGAAGAGTAACTTTC
The DNA here is from genome assembly GCA_024398535.1 of Bacteroidaceae bacterium. GTDB lineage: Bacteria > Bacteroidota > Bacteroidia > Bacteroidales > Bacteroidaceae > Colenecus. The sequence goes on along the minus strand of JAKSIY010000074.1, from coordinate 11,017 downwards.
ATCCCATATCTCCGTTTTCATCCAAATCTATATAAAAACACCCACATTTGGACAAAAACAAGGCGATTTTTATCCAAATCCATATAAAAACACCCACATTTGGACAAAAAACAGCGGTTTTATGCTTGCCCGATTCAAATTATCATATTTCCTTTGCAGTTGAATTGTCAAAGTATATCTTTTATGGAAAAACTAGTTGGAAGAAAGAAAGAGTGGCAAGAATTGGAATGGGCCATGCAGTCGCACAGATCAGAACTGATTATCCTGAAGGGAAGAAGGCGCATAGGCAAGACTTTTCTTGTGCGCAGTTTCTTCAATGACAGCTACACATTCCATTTTGTCGGTGCACACAATAAGAGCAAAAGCGCACAGCTTTCAAATTTCAGGGAAGCCCTGATAAAACATTCCGGCAATATCGGCCTACTACCATTCAACAACTGGCACGATGCATTCACAGCACTTAGCCAATACCTGGAGAAATGCGCAGAAGACCGTAAAGTCATATTCTTTGATGAAATGCCGTGGGCCGATACCCATGGAAGCGACTTTGTAGAGGAAATGGAATACTTCTGGGCCAACTGGGTACAGAACCGTGACGACATTGTATTCATAGCCTGTGGTAGCGCAACATCATGGATGAAAGAAAAGATAGAGGACAACCAGGGCGGCCTGCACAACAGGATTACGCATAGAATATACTTGCGTCCATTCTTTCTTAGCGAATGTAAGGAATATCTTCAGAACCACGGATTTGAATGGGACGAATACACAATCATGCAGATGTATATGATATTTGGTGGAGTTCCATACTATCTGAGCCTGTTACGGCCTTACATGAGTCTGCCTCAGAATGTTGACAATCTTCTCTTTGTAACCGGAGGAGACTTGAGTGACGAATTCGACGAACTGTACAGTGCATTGTTCAAGAACGCAGACCGATACACAAGCATCATAGAGAATCTTTACACCAAACGTGAAGGACTGACGCGACAGCAGATTGAAGACTGTACCGGTTTCAGCGGTGGTGGTCTTACAAAGATGCTCAACAATCTGGAGAGCTGTGATTTTATAGTCTCTTACCAGCAGTTCGGCAACAAGACCAAGCAGACTCTCTATAGGCTTTGCGACTTTTTTACACTCTTTTATCTGAAATTCATGCGGAACAACAGTTCCAAAGATGAGCAGTTCTGGCAGCATCATTTTATGGATAGGTCAGTGGCATCATGGGAGGGGTTCAGCTTTGAGCAACTATGTCTGCGCCATTTGCCCCAGATAAAGCAAGGACTTGGAATATCGGGCATCGCCACAGAATCATCGGCCTGGAGATATATCAATCAGCAGGACAGTAACGGAAAAGGGGCTCAGATAGATCTGGTCATAAAGCGAGTGGACAAAATGGTCCATCTCTGTGAAATGAAATTTTCCGAGAACCCATACACCATAACAAAGGAGTATGAAGAAAAGCTAAAGGCACGTCGCCTGTTGTTCATGGATGTCACAGGAGAAACAAGAGGGGTTGTCTTGACCATGATTACACCTTATGGACTGAAGACCGGCCTGCACTCATCGCTCATCCATTCTGAAATCACAGTCAAGGAACTGTTCTACCAATAACCTATGCCACTCCACCTGTTGCCATCGCTGCTGCTGTACATACTCATGGTCGGGTACACGCCCGGCCCCGCCAACCTGTAATCATGGTCTCTTATGTCTTACACGTTGAATTTTCTTTTCATCCTTTATAAGGTAAGCCGATGCCGGCATCTCTGGCAACAGTCCATCAAGAGCATCAATCTGTCCTATTGCCTTCATCAATAACAGAAATGTACCCAGCGACATATTGCCCGATACCCCATTTTCAAACTTGTGGATAGTTGTAATGGTAATGCCCGACTGGTCAGACACATCCTTCTGAGTCATGTTGCTGCGCAGACGATACTCCTTGAATCTTGACCCAAGCAGTCTTATCAGTTCTGGTACAGAATATTCATAATAGTCAACCATGTCATCTGTATTTAATTTTAACTACAATATAATTTATCGACAAATATAGGGAATAAATTTAATTGTGTTTATATTTATACAGCAAAAACTACCATTATTGTCTGCAACAGCCAAGAATTTTGCAAAAATGTCCAGCAGGTCATCAGCAATTGAGCGGTTGCAGATCAGTTCGCCCTGCTGTACTGCCCCATCAAAATCATAGTACATTACCTGCAAGTACCTCAACTCACTTGCCGAAATCTGACCACCTTCTTCTGGGAAAGACTTTCCGCTGATGCGCTGCATGACCTGCGGGGTAATCTCTGACATGGAAAATCCTTCAGGCAACTCCGTGGCCTTTGCCGGAATCACGGAAAACAGCAGGAAAATTGATAGCAGTATTCTATAAACCATTCAGAAGTAACAAAAATGCCAGTACACAGATTACAACGGTCAGCAATATGTACATGGTTGATTTCCAAGGTGAAAGATGTCTGCCTAGATACTTGAAGTCACTGAACTGCTTGCGTTTCCACAGGTCAATGTTCTCAGTGAGCCACTGCTCAAGCGCGGGCATGTCAAGTGCGGGATTCTTAATGTACCAGTCCTGCAGCGCAACTTCAAGAGTAGGTGCATCCATCCATGAGAACGGCTTGCACCACCTTACATTCTGATCCTGTTCCACTCCCAGGCAGATGGTGAATTCATTCTTGTTGCCCCCCTCCCAGTACTGGCGCTGACGCAGGCTTATACCCACGCCCTTCTCTGCAGGAAAAAGCAGTACAAAGAAATGAATCTGGTGCTTAAGTCCCATTCTGGCATTAAGCCGGCGGAACAGCATCTGGTCTTCATCAGAAAAGGCGTATGAAACGCCAGGAGACACGCAGAGCGGCTCTTGAGTGTTGTCAATGATTTTCGGATACGGAATCAATCCTTCACGCTTTGCCTCTTCACGCGTAACGCGTCTTGGGTTGAAAATTGAATTGGTATCCTGCAGATAATTCTTGTAACGTTTCTTGTATGTTGCGGTCTGCATGGTCTCCTGCTCACGGTTCCAGGCCGATGCCTCACCGCCTCCACCGCGAACCTGGTTGGGGTGATGCGTTGGAAAATAATCCAATCCGGTATTCCACAGCTTTGAACAGTACAAAAACTGCTGCCTTGAAATATTAATCTCTTCTTTTGTGTTAAGGTATGCCGTCCAGTATTCAGGATGCGTCCTGTAGCTTACCTGCCTGGTTGTGTGTGTCCTACCATTGCTGTCAGTGCGGGTCTGAGTGGTCTCAACCCGCTCAACCCATGCAAAATAATGACGCACTTGCCAATAGTAGCCGCTATGGAATTCAACGTCACGGTTGATGCCCTCAAACAGCCAGTAAACGGCAACCTCAGCCGCAATCAGGAGGCCTATGTACAGATACCAGGCCTCAGGCTGCGGGTTCATAAGAAATGCCGTAGCGACAGCAACTGCAGGCAGAAAGAATCCTGCTGCACGGAGTGTTGTCATTTGAACAGCTCTACAGTGTCATCAATACCAGTCCGCATGGTCTCCTTTGATACGGTTGAAGAAATTACCGTGTAATCAATCTTCTGCTTGCCGCCCAGGAAGAACTTGGCTGGAATGGTCTCAAGTAGCGTTGAGTGCTCCCTGATAATGTCAAGCATGCGCTGCTGGGCCTGTGCGAACGATGCCCTCTGCACGTCAATTGACTGCATAAGGTGCTGGTAAAGAGAATTGTCAAATGTTGGATTAGACTCATGGATGATCTTCATGAGCTGACCACCATTGTCAGAATACCTGCCGGAGATCAGCTCCGGGTAAATCTTCTCAAAAGCCTCACGGTACTGCTCGGTGACACCGGCCTCCTGCTTCAGGGTCTTCCACATGGTGTCATGGACAGTCTCAATGGTACCGCGCTGGGCATCGGCCTCCTTGCGCAGTGCAACTTCACGGTTATTTACTGAAATGTAATACAGCACAAGCAGCAATGCTGCGGCTGCAACTGCAATAATTGTTCCCATAGTCATTTTTTTCAATCTGCCGACACAGCCTTGATTTCAGGTTTCTTTGGCATTGGGTAGGAATCCAACGCAACCACCTTTCCGTCAACAAACTGCACATTAATTATTGTAATAATATAGTCATTCATTGAGTAATTCTGTGTGAATCCAAGTTCCTCATACTCATCATTTAGAGTCCTGAAACTTGGTTGTCCCAACAGTTGGATAACCTGATCCTTGGTCATTCCAAGCTCAACGTCCATAAGAGAATTCCTGAATAAGCCAGACAGGCTTGCGCATCCCACAAGCATTGTTGCAACAACTGCAACAGTCATGAGTCTGTATATTTTCTTCATAATCAACTTATTATTTTAATCAATCCGTACTGCTGTTCCTGAAACAGAAACCATCAGCATACCGTTGCCTTCTCCTAGAACCTCATAGTCAATGTCGATGCCTACTACAGCGTTTGCACCGACGCGTACTGCACGGTCAGTCATCTCCTGCAGGGCCTGGTTGCGTGCTGTAATCAGCTCCTCCTCATACGATGCAGAACGGCCACCTACTATATTCCTGATTCCGGCAGCAATGTCACGGAAGAAATTCACACCGGCAATTACCTCACCGAAAACCACTCCCTTATACTCCAGAATGTTGTGTCCCTCTACTGTTGGTGTTGTTGTTACTATCATATATTTATCAGTTTTATTTATTAGACGTAAAATTGTTCAATTTGTTACATGTTCTTCTCCAAAAAATCCCTATCAGCATCAAGGTTGTCAGCTCCGTAATAGGAAGAGCCAGCCAGAGTCCTGGAGTTCCAAGAAGCATCGGAAGAAGAATGAAAGCAGGAAGCATTATGACAATGCCGCGAAGCAGCGTCACAAGCGTTGCGGCAAACGGACGCTCTACACTCTGGAAATAGCCCACAATCACAAGATTGATGCAGACAGCAATGCTTCCAATTGAGAAATATGGCAATCCGTCACGGCATATCTGCCAGGCCTGACTGGAACGCGGAATGAACAGGTCAGTGATAACGGATGCCCCAAAGTACAGAATGGCCATTGACAGCAGACCGCCGCATATTGCTGTCATGACAGCCAGTCTCAGGGCTTGTCTAAGACGTGTCACATGACCTGCGCCATAGCCGTAGCTGATTATAGGCTGAACACTCTGTACAATAGCGTTTCCAAGCATGAAAATAATTGGCAGACAGTAGCATCCTACACTGAATGCGGCTACACCATCTTCTCCCAAGAACTTGATGAACCGGTAGTTACCTATGATAAGCACACATGAAATAGCTATCTCGCCAAGCAGCGCGGAGCTGCCCAGTTTCATCTGGTATTTCAGGTTTCTCCAGCTCAGGGACAGACTCTTCCATGACAGTTTCAGGCGGTACAGACGTATCACCTTGCTGAACCTCAGCAGATAAAGCAGCACGCACAGCCCTGCTATTGCAAAACTCACACTGGTAGCAATTGCAGCCCCCTCAAGCCCCTTGTGCATCGGAAAGATAAGCAGCCAGTCCAGGAAAATGTTCATGGCCGATGCTCCCACATTTGCCCACATGGCCACCTTTGGACTTCCGTCAAGCCTTACTGCAAACAGCCCTACACTGCCTATGATGCTCAGAGGCTGAAAAGCAGCAATCCACCTAAGATAGTGGCTGGCCATTGGAACCAGAGCCTCATTGCTTCCAAAAAGGACGCAGGTTTCTTTCTGGAAAATCACCATCAGGGATCCCAGCACTATTCCCACTGACACGGCCCCGGCAAGAGACTGCGTTATGTTTATCCTTGCAGCCTTGACATTTCCATGTGACAGATGAATCGATGCAACCACAGACCCACCTATTCCAAACATCATACCGATGCCAGATGTAATCATGAAAATCGGAGCAGCAATGTTGACTGCAGCCAAGGCATCGCTCCCTACTCCATGCCCTACGAAAGCACCGTCCGTGATGTTCAGGATCACCATTGATATCATGCCAAGCAGAGTTGGCAGAAACATCTTCCGAAACAGTCTGTGCACCGGAACGGTGGCAAAATCTATGTCATCCCTGTTATCCTCCATTATCAGCAGTCCAGCTTTAAACTTCTTTTGTAATCACACCGACGGCGTGATGATCAGTCTCCAGGAGTTGTCTTAATTGAAATCATCTACACTTTTCATATATAGATTTTGCAATAAACCGCATTAATAGGTTTACGTCAGCATCCTTTATCAACCACAAAGATACAATTTTTTATCAAGGCAAAATAACACAACAAAAAATTGACAAAACTAAAAAAACACTATATTAGCAGTCTAATCTCAGGCTGTCCTAAAAAGGGGAAGTTCACAGCAAGACGTGCCGCTTTCATCACGGCTTCGGGTGAATTCCAGTCACCGAAAGTTTGCTGAGCAATGTTGTCGGGATTGATATAAAGGCTGTCGGCCGACCATTCGCTTTCAAGGAGCTGCATAGTCGTCGTTGTCTTGCCCGCCCCATTAGGTCCGGCAACGATGCATAAGGTTGGGCGGCGTTCGATGCTCATAGTGAGACAGCTCGATTTTGCTTGATACGGTTAGCGGTTTCGGCAAGCATTCTACGCTTAGCTTCTTCAGCACGTTCCGTTGACTTGCGAGCTGCAATGGCCACCTTCTCCATGATAGCATGGAGCATCTCGTCAGTGGGTTCTTCCATCGAGGTGAGGCGGTATGATCGTAATTGCTGTTCTGACATAGTGACAATCGTTGGTGTTATTTCAATTTGTGTGTCTGGTTTGAGACCACAAATCAAGGAACTTTCAAAATTAATCGTTTTTGTTTATACCTGTTTACACAATTCTATACTTCATAGCGTCAATGAACATCTGCCCCCAGTCTGGTCTTCGGAACTGCTGCTCATAGCTCTTAACGGTACGCTTTATTTCATGACAACACATTTTCTTGATTAAGTCAAGTGATTATGGTTGATCTTGCAAAATCAAATGATTTTACTTGATTTCAAAGAATCAACGGAATTAAGTTGATTCGTGCCGATGGAAAAATTTAAGGGAAAACAGCACGGAGCTGCCATGATATACCTTCATAAGTTTTCAATTCTATCCTTGATCACTGTGGCAATATGGGCATACTGCGGGTCATTCATTATGTAGCCCTTGCTTCCGTAGTACTGAATTGCGCGGGCCGATGCCTTCTGAGCCACCTCCAAGTGCAGCCCGAACCTGCTCCTGGGAAAGGCCGGCCACATCAAGACATGACAAGATGCCACCAACATCTGAATATCAAAGACTTCATACCTATTTTGTCAAAAAATACAAGTTTTAGATTTGGAAATATGTCAAAAAATACAGATTTCTAGCACACAACTTTAGTAGAATGATTGTTATACACCATTCCAAGCTTTTATAAAGCTGTGAAAATACACCATTCCAAGCTTTCATAAAGCTGTGAAAATACACAATTCCGACCGAACAAGCCAACAAATACAATAACCGCAGATAACGGAAAGAAAAAAGCCCAACCTGACGTTGGGCTCAATGTATCTGCAGACTAATATTAAAAGTTCAACAATTCAATGAGATCGAAATACATCAGTCTGGTGTTGAGTGGTTTGTCAGGCTTCAAATCACGGAATTCACGTTCTTGTTCCTCAGAACTGAAGAGGAACTTAAAACCATTACGTTCATAGAACTTGAAGTTCTTCTCCTGGTTATATGAGTCAACAAGCACAAATCTGCAACCAGTCTTATTCATGGGATCAACGAGCCATGCTTTGATAAAATCCAACACCTCTGTTCCCAAATTCTTACCTTGCATGGATTGACTTACGCCAAGCCTGCCTATCATCACAGCAGGATAAGAAGCATAATGCTTTTCGCGAGGAATGGTTCCCTCAACCTTCTTCTTTCGTGAACCTGGAATTTTCTTTATGCTATCATTGGCAAGAGTAAAAGCACATACAACTTCGTTTGGACTCTCGTCAGATGTGAAACAATAATTCTTGCAAAGCAACTGACCAGCTTGCATGAAAGCATCCTCATGAAAGAACTCATCAAGGTCCAAGTCACCACAAACAAACTTAACCCCATCAGCCACAAGCGATGGGGTAAACATGCGAAAGGTACATTTGTCAGAAAGGAAAGACATAATGCTCTATCAAATGAACTTTGCCTTTGCCAATATCTTTCTTGCAGTTTCAACAGACTGTGTAAAATCTACTGTACCTCTACGACTCTCACTTTCTTTCAGTTTTTGTTCGAATCGATCTGATGCGGCACCTTTGAGTACCGGTACTGATGCTATTGCTATTGCCATAAAAATGTTCTATGAGAGCGATTAGCGCCCTTTGGTCGCAAAGATAATGCAAATTTCCTTATTTCTACCAATTAGCCAACCTAAAAACAAGAGACAGAACATACTTAACAGAAAAGCACGCAGTCCGATGCCAGTCTGGCCGATGCCACCCTTAGTCCGGACGCTTTGAATACCCATGCACTGCCCCTTCAGGACTTACGGGCCCGCCCTATAGCGGTAGCAGTCAGCGGCTCAGGACAGGACCTTCGCAACTTCGCTAACTGTTACCGCGCCACTCAGCATACTGCAGACCTTGACCGCCGCTACCTGGCTTATTAGGGTTCTGCTGCCATAAGACTTTCTGAATCAAAGTCAAATGAATAGAGCTTAGGTGTTGGCTGTTCCTGGAATGGGTGATATTCCACAGGTTCAACATCAACCCACTGCTCGCACTGCTTGATTACGGTGTCAAGGGCATTCTGTTCCTCTTCTGGTGGGTACTTGTATTTCTTGAGCAGTCGCTTCACAATCCTGCGCATTCCGGCACGGGCAGACTCTTTCTTCTGCCAGTCAATGGTGCGGTTCTTGCGTAGCGCTTCGGTCAGTTCTTTTGTAATGGCCACCAGTTCGTCATTGGTGTAAACATCCTTCACTGCACGTGGCTTTGTCAGGGCATCATAGAAAGCTTTCTCTTCCTTGTTCAATCCAAGTTCGTCAGCAGCATTCTCGGCCGATGCAATCTGCTTGGCCATGTCCAGAAGTTCCTTTATAACCTCTTCATTGGTTATGAGTCCCTTCAGGTAATTTGAAAGTGACATATTCAGCATGTCTGAGAACTTCTCGGCCTGTACCAGGTTAGTCCTCTTGTACAGTGAGACCCTTTCGGCAAGCAGCTTCTTCAGGAGTTCTATTGCAATGTTCTTCTCCTTCATCTTTGAGATTTCTTCCAGGAAAGCGGCATCGAACAGTGAGAATTCTGCCTTTACGTCAGAGAACAGGTTAATAACGCCTTCACTCTTGACGCTTTGTTTTAGCAGCTCACCAATACGGGCATTTATCTCATGCTTTGAAACCTTACCGGTAGATTTCATCTTGTTTATGAGTGACCTTACAGCCTCAAAGAATCCAGCTTCAAATCTCTGTTCCTCTTTCAAAAGGCTGCGGCACAGACTGACAGCATTTTTCAGCAGTAGGGTCTGTTTCTGGAATTCAGTCAGCTGCTCATCTTTGGCTGGTGCCAGCATGAAGTTCACTCCACCTTTTATTATTGCTGCACGCTGGGCATCTGTTCCTTTGTGGAAACCGGAATAATCAAAACCATGCATAAAGTCACGGCATATCTCCAGGTGTTTCTGGAATTCCAGCAATGCAGTGTCCTTGATATTCTGGTTACCAAAGTTTGACTGATCCTGCTTGGTATAATCGTGCATAGCCTCCTTCAGGGCCTTTGCTATACCAATATAGTCAACAACAAGACCGCCAGCCTTGCCTGCATACACGCGGTTTACACGGGCAATGGCCTGCATAAGATTGTGGCCAGCCATAGGTTTGTACACGTACATGGTGGCTAATGATGGCACATCGAATCCGGTCAGCCACATATCCACAACAATGGCAATCCTAGCACACAACTTTAGTAGAATGATTGTTATACACCATTCCAAGCTTTCATGCTGGTGAAAAAATACACAATTCCCACCATTTAAACGAAGGCTTCTTGCACAGAATACACTTTAAAACACAGATTTTCAGTATTTTGATGGCTTTAAGTGACATCTCCCACAGCAATACCTTTATTTACCTGATTATACATTATCAAAAAGAGGTAAGTTCCTTGGGCAGAATCTAGTTCGCCTAAAGTCTTACCTTTTGCCTGCGTGAGTGTTTTTATCACCTACACTTTTGTAAAAATTCCATCTACAGAATTTTTCACAATTTGTCAAATTAAATCATATCCCCCATAACTCTACCCAAAATTGTGTCTCGGTACGTACGGAAGATGTTGAGGTTTACATGAACGTATTCTGGCAGGCTTTCAAGATACTCCAACTCGAAAACGAGACGCGGATCTTTGTCACCGCCTTCGGGATGAATCTCTGCTTTGTTACCGATACGTGCAATCTTCACAAGGTAAAGGTCGCGAACGCCTTTGCCCTTGATGTAAGGCATGAAATAGTAGAGTTTGTTTAACGCAACGGTCGAAGGGAATGACTTTGTCTTGCCAGTATAGTACAACTTTGTCTGACCACCATCGAGGAAATAATCTTTGTTGTCGTCTTTTACGAAACCTATCAAAAGATTCTTGGTGTAGTCGAGCGTATAGGTCTTCTTTGGCTTGTTGCAAACAAACGTTGTAGGCTCTTCGCTAAAGAGGTCAAGTTGCAACTTTGGCTGTGCGTCACGTTGCTTTTCGATAGGATGTGTTGATACAGGCTCCTCATCGTACATGAAACGATAGAGCGACTTACCAACCGCCTGCACGACACCGCAAACAAGGGCATTACCCATAAGGAAAGCTCTGCGACCATCTGTTACCTCTGGATGGAAAGTGTGGTTATCTGGGAACATGTTCAAACGCTCCAACTCAATAGGAATCAAACGTCTGTGTCTGCCCGAAGGTGTCTTTACAACATGCTTGAAGCGCGAAGCGGATGGACCGCCTTCGCCTGTAATGATGGTACGTGAAGGACGGTCAAGGTAGTCAGGGAATGCCATACCACCTTCAGAGAAAATGTACTTGAAG
>JAKSIY010000073.1 GCA_024398535.1 Bacteroidaceae bacterium | reverse complement strand
TCAACATACTGATGCTCATTGTGGCTTTTTGTACATGATGCCAGAAGAATAATGGAAGAGACTATTATTACTTTGGGTGATATGGATGCTTTTTTGTGCATAAGAATTACTTTAGAATCTTACGCAATGCTGTCGTCTGGGAAGATAACTCTGAGAGCGATTCTGCATACTCCTGGTATGTGGCTCCCTTCTTCATCTGACCAAGCAGTTTGTGGTGAGCCGTTTTCAGACTGTTCAAGGCGGATACGCATTGGGACTGAATCTTGCGGGAATCGGCAATATCCTGGCGCATGGATAGATACTCTGCATCAAAGTTGGCATTTATGGGAGTGCCCTGAGCGTGCATGGAGTTAAGGTAGCTACGGTAGTCAGCAGTTATTCCCTGCTCTTCAAGATTGATCAGCTCTGACACCTGTTCCTTCTTGACTATCTCTGCAAGGCGGTCACAGCAAGTGCTGACCAGAGTGTCACCCTGCTCAAGGAATTTTTTCATGAGTCGGCGTTGTACGCGCCTGCCAGTCTCACTTGCCAGATAGCCGCTGGTCTTGCCAACCTGCTTGGCTATTCCTATATGCTCTTTTTCTATGAGACGGTCCTTATGGTCAAGGGATGTCTCAAGCGAATTGTAGGCAATGAACAGAGAATCGACATTACGCCCCACTCCCCGTAGGCTGGTTCCATATTGCTCATATCGGGTAGTGGCGCTCAAGGACTTGAGGGTGCTTATGTAGCTGTTTAGTATGTTTACGTAGGCATTGGTTTGGTTGATAATCTCCTTGTCTGACTGTATGGAGTTGTAAAGGTTGTCAAGTTCCGATATCCGGGTTTCGTTGCCTTCAAGACTGGCTATGTAAATAAGACCTCGCTCTTTGCGAACATCGGCTAACTTGCTGAAGATGGCGCTTGGGGCTGTTGCTACGCTGTCACTGCCAATTGCCAGACTGTTCACAGTCTTAAGCTGGGCTTTTGTCATTACACAGCTTGATATCATGACCAGAACAAACAGCATACTGACCATGCTGGCAATGATTTTCAGGATTCTTATGCACTCTTTGATCACGTTTTGCATGCCGTCAAGAGCTTTGTCAACCTTGTTCAGCTTTGTGACCGTTGAACGGATCTTTTTGGCTTGAAGGTTTACATCTTGGGCTGTGGTCTTGAACTCCTTGACCAAATCCTTCTGTGCGCTTTTCACGGCTTTGCGTTCTGCCTGGCGTAGCGTTATGGCTGCCTCTTCAAGTGCTATGCGCTGCTCCAGGTCTGTTGCCTTTACTCTCTGGGCTTCTATATCAGCCAGGGACTGGCGGATTTCTGCCAGGCTCAATTCTTTTACTTTTGTTGCTTCCTTTGCGTTTTCCATTTGCTGTTTTTATAAGATAATCACAAAGATAAGCAAAAGTTTTATATGTGGGGTAGAAGATGACTTACTACGATCCCTATGATGAAGTCTTCTGGAATGAATCCCCAGTAGCGGCTGTCCTGTGAGTCTGTACAGTTGTCACCAACGGCAAAATACCAGTTCTGTTGGAACGTATATTCCTGCATGTCGGTCATGGATTGTCCGGTTTCATATTCAATTACTGGCTGGTATAGGTAACGGCCGATGCTGTCAAGATGTACGGTCGTGCCCTTTTGGGGAACATACAGAGGCCCCAGGTTCCTGACAGTCCAGATGGGATGGGACAGAGGTACCGCCATCAGACAGTTCCCGGCGGCCAGAATGGAGTCTGGTATTGAGCCTAATCTCTTTTGGCTCTCTTCAATACCGATGATTCCCGGAAATCCATGGTTTCTGTTAATACCATCAACTATTGATATAGTGTCACCGGGAGTTCCCAGTACCCGCTTGCAGAACACATAGTTTATTTTGAATTCCACTTTGCTCCAGTCATTGAAACCAAATGGGAAATTAAAGACAATTATGTCTCCAGGTCTTATCTTTCTCAGGCCAGGCATCCTGATGCTCTTCAGCGGGGCATGATCCTGAAAGTCCAGACTGGTGTAGAGCCGAGCTCCGAACAGCAGCTTGTTGACCCAGACATGGTCCCCGGGAACAAGAGTCGGTGCCATTGACCATGATGGGATTCGGAACCTGTCTGCAACGAATATCCTGCGTCCATAATGGAGAACAATGATTCCAACTGCCGCCAGGTAGAGCCAGAGCAGTACCCTGGCCAGTTTCTGCAGAATGATTCCTGCCTTTTTTCTGTTACTGTTTTCTTTCATAGGTATAGTTCATGATCATTGACTCAATCTCCCGGCAGAGTGCTGCTGTGCGTTCTGATTCGACCTTAGGCCTGAAATGCAGAGCCTTATCCGCCGTTTCCATAAACATTGCGGAGTCATTCCTTTCATAATAGAGCCTTGTCAACAGAAATAGAGGATAAAGCCGGTTTGGGGCAATCTGGAAGGCATGATGGTAAAGTTCTTCTGCTTCTTCATGGTTTCCGGTTTCCTGCTTGTTGCGTCCAAGCAGGTTCCAGAACATGGGGTCACTGCTGATACCTATACCTATGTGGAGCACGGAATCGCTCTTTGCATAGTTTCCTGTATTGCGAAGCGCTACTCCGTATTGAAAGAGAAACTCTGCGTTGTGATCCATCAATGAGACTATGCCGTCATAGCATTCTGCAACTTGGTCGTACATTTCCATGGAGTACCAGCGCTCATTGTTCTTCCAGGACTTTTCTGCCAGCATCCTGTTCCGGTATTCCGGGGTCATTCCAAGAACCGCTCCTGCCAAAAGGATGGTAGCAATGAAGGGCAGGATAGGAGTGCGCTTTCCAGCAGAGCCTTCTGCCTGCCCGATGAGTAGTCCCCCCAGAGGAATGAACTGATATTGAGAGAATGGGTATGAAAACAGGGCGAATACGGACAGAGCCACCAGACCGTATGTCCAGAATGAATGTCTCCTGTATAGAAGGAAAATGGCCTGTAAGATGATGACAATAGTCAGGACCATTGCCAGAGGACCGGCTTCTACACCTGTCTGAAGGTATTCGTTGAATGCGTATTCGGGGCAGTCTGCCATCTGTTTCAGTCTTTCCGGCCTCTCTTTCTGACTGAAGAACCTGGCCTGTTCTTCTGCGTATGCGCCACAGAAGTGTCCTGGGCCAGCTCCTGTCAGTCCCTCATGCAGGATTGTCCGTGCTGAGATTCTGGCTATCAGCATTCTGCTGTCTGCTGACCCCTTCTTGACCAGATATCCGGTTCCAAGCAGGAGAATTCCGATGCATGACAGGACAAGCCAATGCCTGCGTATCCATTCTGCCTGTTTCTCAGATGAAGCGGCCAGACATAGCAGCCCGCATGCAAGGGCCAGCATACCTGCCCTGCTCATTGTTGCCGGAATCAGTGGGAGGCCAAAAAGGGCAGCTGCCAGACAGATATACCTTATCCATCCTTTTTCTCCTAAGACTGCATACCCAACCAGTATGCAGCAGCATACGGCCAGAAACCCACCGTATGGTCCTGGGTTCAGGAATGTTCCGGTACACAGATAGGTAAGGTTGCCTGCCGTCCTGAACCCCAATGCCTGGGCATACCCCAGAAGGGATTCCCTGAGTAACAGAACTGTCACCGCCAGTATGGCTACACATTCCCATATCCGTGGGCAGAGCTGGTTCATCATGCGGACAATCATGAAGATGCAGGCAGTCCACATAATACCATACATCTTCATGAAAGCCACACCATCAGGCTGTCGGCTCCATCCAATCAGGTATAGAGCCAGCACCGTCAACAACATGCAAACAGTATTTATTCTATGTTCCATTTACCACCATTCAACAGTACCGTCATCAAGAAAGCGGAAAGCCCGCTCATCCCATCCCTGGGTATAGTCAGACAGCCACATCAGGGCTCCAGCCGGAATGTTGTCATAAGTCAGACTGTTTCCTTCTGCTATTCTTTCTCCTGTAGAGACCCAGTTATTGCCATCCCAGTATTTCAGCTCGTAACGGTCACCGGGATGTATGTCATTGTCGTCGCTTCTTGGAACAATTCGCACGCTGGCTGCCCTGACGCCATGCCCCATGTCAAGACCAACCCAGGCTCCGTTCTCATTCTCAGATTCGCAGTTGGTCAGCCAGTTGTCATCAAAAGCCTGTGCCAGGACATCATGGGGGATGGAATTGTCTCCAATTATCTTTCCTTCAAGCCTGTTGCCGTCTGCATCAAAGAATGCCAGCTCTGCTAAGCTGCCGTAGGTGCCGTCTGCCCCGACGTAGCGCCAGTAGCGCCATCTGCCGGTATCCGACAGCGGGGTTCTGTCTTCAAGTCTGGTTGATTCAATGGTGAACAGCGTGTGGGCATCGGCAAAGTCTGGACGGCTTGCACACTCAATGCGTCCGCCAAGCAGACGCAGACGCATCAATGCCACATTTGCATTCTCCAGATATTTGCGTCTGATCTCTATGCTCTGCCGGGTTCCTGTCTGCGGAATGATGTACTCTATGCTGCCGTCCTTCCTGAGAATGAATGGGTCACTTATCTCTACTAGATTCTTTCCGTTATAGCCCATGGCTATATACAGAATGTTCCTGCCCATGTCATGAAAACAGGCATTCCCGTGCCGGATTCTTCCAAAATCAACAACTCCCCATGCCCTCTTGCGGCCATTGAATGTGGCAATGTAACAGTACCTGTCCTTTAGTTGACCACCCTTGGTGATTGGAATCTCCAGGTCTGAGGTTTTCATGTAGTGGTCAGTGACATCTTTCTGGCACAGGTTGAATGGATATCTGTATTTTGCAGTCCGTGCGTATCTGACTCGGTCCGGATCCATGGCAAATGTGTTGCGGTAAACCTTGGGTATGCGTTCGTAAGGGAAGAATCCCCAGCCAGGAACGGAGCCAAGATCCCATTCCGCAGGAAGTTCCTGTCCACGGTCACCCAGAAGGGTGTACCAGGCGTGTCCTGAGCGGAAGCGTCCCCAGTAAGGCGTCTCGTCAATGGCCACTGGCAGTCCCAGGCTGCGGTATGTAAGCACAGCCAGATGTACGTAGTCCGCGCATCGGCCAAAGGTCTGGCGTGCCATGGTCGATGCACTCAGCATGGGGTAGCATGACTCGGAATAGATTCCGTGCATGTGGATCTTGTCAATCAGCTCGTTCCTGACATAGTCAAGGGTACGGAATGCCGTGTTGTATTCAACGTCATCAACCAGCACGTCCTGCAGATATTCTGAGAAGAATGTCGGAAGGGTATCCCGCCAATGGTCAAGTGACTGCAGCTCAACGGCCTTGTATGGAAGAAGCCATTCGCAGAATTCGTCAAATCCTACATGGGCAGCCCAGGGACGTTGTTTCCACTGCAGGAATGCGTGGTCTATGCTGTAAATAAGGTAATCTGACGTTATGCACTCTGCATCGCATACGGTGTTCTTTGTCAGGTCTGGAACAGAGTCCCTTGAGAATGCCAGAAGGGAGTCGTTCTGCCGGTCCGGATCCAGACCGGAACGGAACATGCGCAGGGCATAGTCATAGTATAGGTCTATGCTGTCTGTCCCATAGGAGTAGTGCGCCGGAAGATTGCTGATGATATACTCTGCCGCTGCCCTTTTTTCAGGATCATCTGCATAGTGGTCTAGCACTCTTTCCAATTCCGCACGGTTCTGTCCGGCCGCCTGAAGCGCCCATTCTAGACTGCTCTTTTTCTGGCACGATGCCAGCAGCACAATCACAATTGCTGCGATACACTTTCCTCTCATAGCATTATAATAAAAAAAGGAGCTGATTCCGCTGTGATGCGGAATTCAACTCCCAATTGCATTGTTACGGGAGCAAATATAGAGTGATTGGAATGGAAAAACCAAATGTTTATGTTGAATTGTTACTATCTTAGCGGAAAATAATTGAGAAAATGCAGATAAAAGATAGAATTGAGGCTCTTCGCACCCTTATGAAGGAGTGGGGATGGAGCGCTGCCGTTACCGTGGGCTCAGACCCGCACAGCAGTGAATATACACCTTTGCGCTGGTGTCAGCGTGAGTTCATAAGCGGATTTACCGGTTCTGCCGGAGTAGTGGTGGTTACCGCAGACCATGCAGGACTGTGGACAGATTCCCGCTACTACATTCAGGCTGCAGGCCAGCTTCAGGGTACGGGCATTGAATTGCATAAGGTATCAACTCCAGACAGTGTCATGTGGGCAGACTGGATAGGTCAGAATCTGCCGCAGAATGGTGTGGTAGGCGTTGACGGCACCTGCATCAGTGCCGGTGAGGTCAGTTATCTTGAGGGGCAGATTGCAGCCCGCCACGGACGTGTTGAGTCAAAGGCAGACTATCTTGAGGCCTTATGGCCAGACCGTCCTCTTATGCCGCAGGGTGCCATCTGGCTGCATGAAGAGCAGTTCTCTGGCCGCTCAACTGCGCAGAAACTGTCATGGCTGCGTGCCCAGGCCGCTGAGAAGGGCTGCAGCAACACTCTTGTAAGCTGCCTTGACCAGGTTGCATGGTTGCTTAACATACGCTCAAATGACGTGGCCTACTGCCCGTTCGTAATCTCATACGCAGTTGTTGAGCCTGCAAGGGTGATTCTGTTTGCCGATGCCCGCAAGGCCAGCACAGAGGTGATTGCCGCTCTTGCAAAGGATTCAATTGAGATAAGACCATACAATTCCGTTGCCCAGTACATTTCTGCCATGTCTTCTGATGGTGGCATAATGGTTGATCCTGCCAGCTTGAACTATGAACTCTCAAAGGCTGTGGCAGACCGTTTCGGAAAGGATAAGACCGTCTGCTGTGCATCGCCAATTGACCTTGAGAAGGCACTGAAGAACCCTGTTGAACAGGAGGGCTTCCGCAAGGCCTATGTGCGTGACGGCATCGCCCAGACGCGCTTCTTCCATTGGCTTGAAGACAGTGTGGCTTCCGGTCAGAAACTGACGGAGTGGCAGGTGTCAGAGAAGATGCATGAACTGCGCGCCCAGGACCCGGACTTCCTGGATGAGAGCTTTGACACGATTTCTGCATACGGTAAGAATGCCGCCCTGCCACATTATGAGACAATTAAGGGGCAGGATGCAACGCTTGAACCGCATGGACTGTATCTGATTGACAGCGGTGCCCATTACCGCTTTGGAACTACTGACATAACGCGTACGGTACCACTTGGACCCCTGACTGAACTTGAACGTCAGGACTATACTCTGGTCATGAAGGCCATGATTGACCTGTCACGTGCCATCTT
Organism: Bacteroidaceae bacterium; assembly: GCA_024398535.1. Lineage (GTDB taxonomy): Bacteria > Bacteroidota > Bacteroidia > Bacteroidales > Bacteroidaceae > Colenecus. Next base: position 6,611 of record JAKSIY010000073.1, on the reverse strand, counting down.
CCCTGTGGGTACTCCGGGCTGCAGACTTGATGCCGTGAGCCGACGTCCGCTGTGGCAGACCATGCGCAACTTTGGCCACGGTACGGGTCATGGCGTTGGCAACGTACTTTCTGTCCATGAGGGGCCGCAGACCATACGCCAGAACATGAAGGACCAGGCTGTAGAGCCGGGCATGATAACGTCGAACGAACCGGGTCTTTACCGTGAAGGAGAGCACGGCATCCGTCATGAGAACATGATTCTGTGCGTGCCTGCTGGTGAAAATGAATTCGGCAGCTGGCTTCAGTTTGAGACCCTTACAATGACCTATTATGATACCACACCGCTGGTAAAAGACCTGCTGGACCGCGATGAGCGCCAGTGGCTGAATGACTTCAATCGCCGCGTTGCAGAGACTATCTGCCCGCATCTTTCAGAAGACGATGCCCAGTGGCTGCGTAACAAGACAAAACCTATATGATGAGAAAGTTCATTATACTTGCAGTTTCTTTCCTTGTGGCTCTGTCCGCCTTTGGACAGACCAGGAAAGAGGTAGTAAGAATCTGGCCAAATGGGGCTCCTACCAGCAACGGTCTGACCGGTCCGGAGAAGGATTACGGTGACCATGTGTCAAATGTTACGGACCCGATAATGACTCTCTATATTGCCGACAAACCGAACGGCAAGGCAGTCCTGGCAATTCCTGGCGGTTCTTACATTGACGTGTGGGACCAGACAGAGGGCCACTGGATGGCAGACTGGTACAATGCTCAGGGTATAACCCTTGCTGTCCTGAAATACCGCTTGCCGAATGGTCATACAGAGGTGCCGCTTGCCGATGTCCAGGAGGCCATGCGTCTGCTGCGTGACCGTGCCGGTGAACTTGGCATCATACACCTGGGTATTCAGGGATGCTCTGCCGGAGGGCATCTGGCAGCCACTGCTGCCACTCACTTTACCACTGCCGGCAACCGCCCTGACTTTCAGATTCTGTTCTATCCTGTAATCACCATGGACGATGCCTTTACGCACCGTGATTCCAGACGCAACCTGCTTGGAAAAGACCCGTCAGAAGATATGATGGAACTGTACAGCAATGAGAAGCAGGTATCGCCGGAAACACCGCCTGCATTCATACTTCACAGCTCTGACGATGGGCTGGTTCCTGTCCGCAATTCCATTGAATACTACAACGCACTGGTGCAGAACCATGTTTCTGCCACCATGCACTTGTATCCGACCGGCGGACATGGATGGTGCGGTCACACTACCTTTGCCTACCGTTCACAATGGATGTCAGAACTGCAGCACTGGCTTGAGCAGTTCTGATTCCTTGGGAATACCAAACTGAAAGACTTAGAATCAGAAATCCTGTTCCAGTACGTATGGTGTACCGCCTGCAGTCATGCCAGCAGCAGACACCTTGAATCTTGTAGAGTATGAGTTGTTGTAGAACTCAATCTGCGCCTTTCCGTCAGCATCGGTAATCACGTTTGGATTCCAGTACAGCGTGCGTCTGTAGTCAACTTCACCAGGAACGGCGCCGTCCGGGTACTGCGGGCTATAGAACTGGGCCTCCTGACGAGTGAATCCCTGAATCTGCAGGTCTCTGTCACCAATGTTGTACAGCTCAGAGTGTGACTTAAGTTGGTCGCTGGACTTCAATTCAACCACGACGAAATCAAGTGACCTCTTCTCTGACACAGTGTTGACATAAAATGCTTTTCTTCCAGATGCCTTCTGGAACTCCCCGGCAAGGTTTTTCAGGTTTGCCTTCCTTACCTTGTCATCAAAGACATAGACAGCCTTGATGTTGTCCATGTCAGTAGAGAGAGCCCATGATTCCGGCTGATTGCTGGTGTTGATGTTTTCTGCAATCTGTGGCAGAACGTGTCTGAAATTCACTTCCTGCACTGCTGTCTCAGGGTAGAAATTTGTTGTTCTGCTGTCAGAAGTATAGTATGCTCTGGTATCACCGCCTGAACCAAACGATATAGGAGAAGGTGGGCAGAACCTTGCACAGTCTCCTTCATTGTCACCGATTGTTGAGAATGCAGCATCGAATGCCTTTATGTTCACACCCTTGCTGATGAGATATCCCTCAAGATCTGTGGTGAATTCTCCTCTGTCCTTTGCGCGCTCCACGTCTCTCTCTGCGTCAAAGGCAATGAATGTATCATAATCAACAAACTGCCTCTTGCCAAAGATGCTTACGTCTGGTAGGATGAATCCTTCTGCCAGGTTCCTGACAGTAGTGTCTGGCTTAAGTTCCTGGATGTCTCCTTTCCTGCTGTCCGGAACGAACATCTTTCTTATTCCAGACTTGCTCATGTCCAGAAGGTCTGCGCTGTTTGCATCGGAAAGAATGTCCAGGAATGACAGCTGTCTGGCAGTTGGCAATTCAGAGCGTTCCATAAGCAAACGGCAGTCAGTACCAGCCTTTCTATGCCTCTTTGGGGTGGTCCATATCTTCACTGTCGCGTTTCCATAGAAATCTGACATGTTGAGTCCAAAATAGCCACCCTGTGCGGTAGCAAGTGAGAATCGCTCCAACTTGTGCGTTTCTGGCTGTATTACAACGGCATCGAATGTCACGTTGTTCATCTCTTTCTTTAGGAAAGGAGACAGAACCCAGCCGTTAAGAGACAGACTGTCTTCCATTCTGTGTCTTTCAACATATCTCTTCTGACCGGACATGTATTTCCAATCATAGCGCTCCCAGCCCTGAACCAGCATGAGCAGGTCAAGCGCCATTCTGTGTTCATTGTCTTCTGCCTCAAAGTAGTATCCCGGCTTGTTGATGAGTCCTTTCAGGTCCGATGCCAGCAGCATGAATGAACGCAGGTCATCCTGACTGTTTACGCTCTTGATTGATCCGTCACGCACTGACAGGCATATCCTATCGCGGTACGATGCGTCATGATCTGTAAGACGCACGTCCATGGTTACCTTCTCAAAAGGAGAGTATGAAGCCTTGTCTGCCTGCACGTAGATCTGTGGAGATTCCTGTCTAGAGTGGTTGTACACCATTCTGGAACACAGTTTACGCCCGCTTTTGTCATACAGTATGAACTGGCATACGCCTTCTGGTATTCCCTCTTTCTGTATGCTGACCGACTCTGTGCCAGATGTTATCTCATTATATGAGAAGACTTCGCCGCGGCACATCATGATCAGCGCCATCTCTTTCTTCTGGACTCCTGCAGATTGAATCATTACCTGATAGGCGTCATCTGACTGCTGTGCAGAAAGCACATAGCCGGATTCCTGTGCTGCAGGAATGGTAAATGAGTACCTTTTCCCCTCATATTCTACAGACATCCTGGTCTGTCCCTGTGGCACTATGGTAAACTGTCCCATACCGTCATGAATGGTCTCAACGGTTGTCCCATTGCTCAGCGTACCTTTGACATTAACCCCTGCACCCAGACTGTTGGTTGCCTTGAACGCAACGACCGATGGAATTCCACGTACCAGGTTTCCGCTTTCAGGGAAGAACTGGATATCAAGATCGGCCCCTTTCTGTGGTTCTTTCCTGAATTGTACCTTCTCCTGTGCCAGTACAGGTATCTGGTCAATGTCTTCCTTGTCATACACTGGGAAAACCCTTGAAAATACAGACTGCTCTGAGAAGTTCAGCATGTTTGACGTGTATGCACGTACCTCATAATAGCCTCCTGGATAGCCTATTGCCCCGCGCAAGGCCGATGCCGTCTCATCACACAGCGCAATGTATCCGTCTGCCTGTCCTGCCTCAACCCTTAGTTTCAGTTGCCTCAGTACCGTTCCCCTGGCAGAGAGCAGGTCAACGTACAGCACCTTGCTTGGGGCTCGGTTCAGAGTGCTGGCCTCAACCACGTATGATTTGAACCAGATGGTGTCACCGGAGAAATATGACGTGTTGTCAAACTGTAGGTAAACCTTCTCCTGGGGATAGAATTCGTTGAACTGATGCACGTTTCCTGCAAACCGTGCCAACTCTTCAGATACGGACTGTCCGTGAATTCCCAGTGTGGTCAGACACAGGGCGGATGCAGCAATGACTTTAATTGAGGCCATACCTTTATTCATAATCACATACAGGGCGGATTATCATTGCAGATTCTCTGTGAGTTTGGTAATTATCTGGACTGTTGTATTTGGTTCCACAGTTAAAATAGGTATATCCTAGATGCCAATACGGTATTTCCCCGGAATTACCATCTGCTATGTCACCCATCCAAAATTTTGCGTCAAACGTTCCGTTTGATGAAGATGAGTTTGGTTGAAATAGTGGTACCATATATTTCAGATAAATGGATTTTCCATTCTTTGTACTGGTAAGTTTAACATAGGTGTTGTCAACCATGTAACTTTTCACGTTCTCATGCAATTCTGCAACCTCTTCTGTGGTTGGCATTCTCCATTTGCCTCCTAGTCTGGCAGTGGCTGCGTCATACTCTGTTCCACTTATGCAAGTTCCAATGTTCGTATATGACTGGGTGGCCTGGTCGTAATACGGATATTTATTAAGGTCGCAATTTGTCGAAGGAACTGTAACTCCCCACTTGTAGCAGTCTCCTGGCATGGTGTAGTCTTCTGCTCCCAGGTTGCAGTTGGCCCACATGACGCTTAGCCCCATGTCCACTGCCATTTCTGATGGGCTTTTGGTAGAGAAAGTAACTTCATTACTGTAATAGTATTCGTTTGTCTTTTTAACACAGATGTAAGCTCTGCAATAATACATTGTTTCAACATCTAGACCGGATATGACTGCGGTATATGAGCCGTCCGGCTTCAGATTTCCGCTTATTACAGAGTTTGTGCTGTTTGCCTGCGACATGCTTTCCTTTGAGAAAACCACGCCATATGTGCATTGGCTTGCAGATGTTTCATCAAGAGATGTAGTAGCGTTTAATGAGCAGGAATAAAAACCGGGAATTCCTGTCTCAACTGGCTGTAGTGACAAGGATGGATTAAATGGAGTCGTTGTGAAGGAGGCACCCTTGCCAACCAGGTGTTCTCCGTCTCTTGTTATCATGAATGCACAAAACCAGATATTGCTGTTTGGCAATGCAGATGTTATTGTTGCTGTAATGTTTCCAGACGAATCCACATTGGTTCCTTTTATTACTGTAACTCCTTCTGTCTGTCCCTCTGCCCAAGCAAGAAAGACAGCGTCATCAGCCTTGTCGGTCAGCAAAAATCCATATTCTCCCCTGCTGATGTCAGACACAGAGTATCCATTGATCGTTGCTGTAAGTTTTGCCCCGAAAGCATTTATGTCTGTGGCAGTAGGCAAGGAGATCTTTTCAAGTTCAACGCTGTTGTCTTCTTTGCAAGCCCAAAAGGAGGTCACAATCAGGAAGGAAAGGTAATAAATTGCTTTTTTCATAGTTAAGGTGTTAATTATTTGATTTTTTAGAAGGCAACTATTTCATCTGGACGACTTGGAGAGCCTGCTATGGTTCTGACTTTAATATAATAATCTCGTTTTTTTAAACAGTTACCTGTTTGTTGTTAGTTAATTATGCTACCTCTTTCAGGTAGATCTTACCGGGAACCATATGGTTAATACCTTGATGCCTACGATGATGATTGTAGTCATCAACAAACTTGCTTATGCCATGATACAGTTCTGAGCCCGTATCGTCTGGCAGGATGTAAATGTACTCATACTTTATTGTTTTCCAAAATCTTTCTATCCAAATGTTCTTGGACGAGCCAAGCGCCACCCTGCGGGATGCCGAGCGATCTTTTGCCCTTCCTCTGCCATCCATGCTAACCTTCATGTCAGAATAAGCGGCACATGCGGCGGTCCATTCCTTTGAGGAGAACTGTCTCCCCTGATCGGAGTTGATTATTTCAGGTACTCCGTACTTTGATATAGCCCTCTCCAGCACCTCTATGCCCATCTCACGCATGAGTCTGCGAACACGCCTTGTTCCTACCTTGATGCCATCCTCTAGCAGGTAGTCCGTCATGCCTACGACTCCCTTTGCCGGGTGTTTAAGATGTTCTTTGTCTATCCTCTGCATTATTTCAAGGTTTTCTTCACTCACGCCTTTGGGATTGTAATAATGGGCCGCACGGCTCAGACCAAGTATCTTGCATTGCTTCTGTATGCTTACCTGCCCATTAGGGGATATCAGTCGGCGGCGGGTATCTCTATCCCCAATTTTCTGGATACCCGCTTTGCAAACATTCGTGCAAGCGAGAGCAGAGAAAGCTTGCTTTCTATGCCGAGAGCAGCCGAATGGGCGCGCCAGAGAAATCCAGTTGCATCTCCAGGTCACCTATCTTGCGCAAATAACGGTCTTTCTGCTTCTCCATCGCCTTGTCATCCCTCTTGGGTGTCTCAAAAGCTGCGGCTGAGTTATCAATAAACTCTTTCTTCCAGCGGCTGATCATCACCGGTGACACCTCATATTTTGCCGAAAGCTCACTCAGAGTCTCACGTTCTCTTATTGCTTCAATAGCCACCTTTGCTTTAAAGCTTGCATCATATTTTCTTCTTTCCTTATTCATGTCTGCTAAGTTACTCTAATTTTAACTTAGGGACTGTCGTTTAATGTTTCCAATTTGAGCGAAGCAGCGTCTGGTTCCATCCGTTTTCTGCATCCGGCTCATCAAAATTACGTTTTTATATCTCA
>JAKSIY010000072.1 GCA_024398535.1 Bacteroidaceae bacterium | reverse complement strand
CGGCTTCTGATGATGTCATGCTTGTACTTTACGGCTCAACCGGACAGAATGCTTACGAGCAGGCCCGTCAGTTCACTCTTGCAACAGAAGTGACCTCACTTGCCATTACCAAACTTGACGGAACTGCCAAGGGTGGTGTGGTCATTGGAATATCAGATCAGTTCAAGATTCCTGTAAAGTATGTGGGTCTTGGTGAAAAGGCTACAGACCTTCAGGTCTTCTCACGTACGGAGTTTGTTGATTCTCTCTTTGGCCAGGAATGAAAGAGAACTGTGTTGACATAATCACCCTTGGATGCTCCAAGAATCTGGTAGATTCTGAAAAGCTGATGCGTCAGCTTGAAGCTAACGGAATGACCGTGCGTCATGATCCAAAGGTTCCAGGGGCAGAGTATGTGGTCATAAATACCTGCGGTTTCATTGGCGATGCTCAGGAAGAGTCAGTACAGACTATTCTGGAGTGCTGTGACATGAAGAAGCGTGGCCGCATCCGCAAGGTATTTGTCATGGGATGCCTTTCTGAAAAGTTTATGGGGGATCTTGTGGCAGAGATACCTGAGGTTGACAAGTTTACCGGAAAGTTCAACTGGAACGAAATCCTTCCTGAAATCAAGGCGGAGTGGCATCCTGAACTTGCCAACGAACGTCATCTGACGACTCCGTCACATTATGCATATCTGAAAATTGCCGAGGGATGCAACCGCAAGTGTTCATACTGTGCAATACCACTCATGACCGGTCCTTATGTGTCCCGTTCACAGGAGGATATCCTGCAGGAGGCAAAAAAACTGGTCGCAAAAGGTGTGCGTGAGATTCAGCTTATTGCACAGGACCTGACTTACTATGGTCTTGAAAGGTCTCACAAGGCAGAGATTGCTGATCTGGTAAGGAGAATTTCTGACATTCCGGGCATCGATTGGATAAGACTTCATTACGGATATCCAAACCAGTTCCCGATGGAACTGCTTTCCGTGATGCGTGAACGTGAGAACGTATGCCGTTACTTGGATCTGGCGCTGCAGCATATCAGTGATCCAGTCCTGAAGAGAATGCATAGAAACATCACAGCGGCTGAGACGCGTGACCTGCTGGCATCAATCAGGGAAGAGGTTCCGGGAATACATCTCAGAACCACTTTGATGGTTGGCTTCCCGGGTGAGACTGAAGAAGATTTTGCCCAGCTTGAGGAGTTTGTCAAAGAGACCCGCTTTGAGAGAATGGGTGCCTTTGCATATTGCCAGGTTGACGGTACATATTCTGCCATACATTTCAAGGACGATGTTGAAGAGGAGGTCAAGCAGGCCAGACTTTCACGTCTGATGCGTATTCAGCAGAACATTTCAGCGGAGTTGTCTGATGCCAAGATAGGCCAGACCCTGAAGACAATCATTGACCGCCGTGAGGGTGACTACTACATAGGTCGTACAGAGTTCGATTCTCCTGAGGTTGATCCCGAGGTCCTTATAAAGGCAGATGGAAGACTCAGGTATGGTCAGTTCTACAATGTCAAGGTCACAGATGCCGATGCCTTTGACCTTTATGGAGAAATAAAGAAATAAACAGTATAATACCAATCCGTTATGAACAACAAGGAATTCATAGCCTCATTATCGGGAAAGAGTGGTCTTTCCGTAGAAGAGACTCAGCGGTCTGTTGACAAACTGCTGTCTGTAATGACTGAATCTTTGCAGAATGGGGACACATTAAGCCTTTCCGGTTTTGGCGTGTTTGAGGTAAGAAAGAAGATGGAGCGCGTGTCTGTCAACCCAACGACAGGCAAGAGGATGCTGATTCCACCAAAACTTACCCTCAATTACAAGCCGAGTGCCCTGATCAAGGATAGGATTAACGCAAAGGAGGAGTGATTATGGCAGAAAAGATTAATTTTTCACAGCTTTCAGACCTCTTTGCAAAGGTAAGCGATATGCCAAGAGGGACATCAGACAATTTCGTTCATGCATTTTTTGATGTTATTTCTGATGCTGTAGTTGCCGGAGACCAGGTTAAGATCAAGGGATTCGGTACATTTAAGCAGACCGTCATGGGGGCACGTGAGAGTGTCAACGTGAATACCGGTGAGCGTTTCACCATTGCCGGTCATACCAAGGTGTCATTCACTCCTGATCAGGTGATGAAGGATCTCATCAACAAGCCTTTTGCTGATTTTGAAATTATTACCCTTTCAGAAGAAGAGGTTAACGCCATAACAGAGCCGGAGCCAGTAGCGGAGCCAGCCATGGAGCCAGTCGTTGAACCGGAGCCAGAACCTGAGGTCGAACCAGAGCCTGTTGCTGAGCCAGAACCAGAACCAGAGCCAACTGTTGAGCCGGAACCTGTTGTTGAGCCAGATCCAGAGGTTGAACCAGAGCCTGTTGCTGAGCCAGAACCCGTTGAGGCATCAGAACCTGAACCTGAGCCAGAGCCTGTCGTTGCGCCGGAGCCAGAGCCAGAACCTGAGGTTGTACCAGAGTCTGTTGTTGAACCAGAACCAGTAGTGGTATCAGAACCAGAACCTGAGCCAGAGCCTGTTGTTGCGCCGGAACCAGAGTCAGAAACAGTTGTTGAGACAGAGGTTGAATCGGAGCCGGAACCAGAGCCTGTTGTTGCGCCGGAACCAAAGCCGGAACCAGAGTCGGAACCAAAGCTGGAACCTGTAGTTGAGAAGAAGGGCGGCAGGAATACTCCACTGAAGGTATTGCTCTATGTCTGTGCAGTTCTTCTGATTCTGCTACTTGTATCATATTGCATCTGGCCATTGAATCTGCTCCATATACTTCAGGTAAACAGCAATAGACTTGAAAGGACTGTTCCTGTAGAGCAGGTTGAGGAGGTGCCTGTTGTAAAGCCGGTTGAAGAGCCTGTTGAGGTGATCGTGGATTCTATGTCTGAGTCTGCCGCTGAACCAGAGCCTGTGAAACAGCCTGAACCTGTAAAGCAGCCGGAACCAGTAAAACAGCAGGAACCAGTGAAGCAACCTGAGGTCAAGAAGACGGAACCTGCAAAGCAGGGAGTCTCAACCATAGGAGCGTTCAAACTGAATGCACAGGATCAGGCTAAGGATCTTTCTCTGTTTACTGTTGCTGATACGGTGAACTACAAAATCATCGGAACAAAGGCTGTTCATGTCATGGCTGCTGACGAGACACTTACGCTTGTTGCCCGTAAGTACTACGGTGATAAGAAGTTATGGCCTTATATAGTAGCGTATAACAAGATCAGTGATCCAAGAAAGGTATCTTCCGGTCAGAAGATTAGGATTCCGGAACTTGCTAATAAATGATAAATGAAGCTTTGGCTTTAAGTTCATTTAGCAATTGTTAGAAATGTGTCATAGTCAAATGGTTTATATTTGACCCAAGAATAGAAATTGAAAGAATAAATATGGAAAGTGTTGACATTCGTGAACTGAACGAACGTATTGAGAGACAGAGCGCGTTCGTGACCAATCTGATGGCTGGCATGGATCAGGTAATCATTGGTCAGAAGCACTTGGTTGAATCATTGCTCATAGGACTTCTGTCAGATGGACATATCCTTCTTGAAGGTGTTCCTGGTCTGGCAAAGACTCTGGCAATCAAGACTCTTGCATCGCTGATTGATGCAAGTTTCAGCAGAATACAGTTTACTCCAGACCTTCTTCCTGCCGATGTCGCAGGTACAATGATATACAGTCAGAAAGATCAGTCTTTCGTGGCAAAGAAGGGTCCGGTGTTTGCAAACTTTGTGCTTGCAGATGAGATCAACCGTGCTCCGGCAAAGGTGCAGAGTGCTCTGCTTGAGGCTATGCAGGAGCGTCAGGTGACTCTTGGCGGTGAGACGTTCCAGCTGCCAAAGCCATTCCTGGTAATGGCAACCCAGAACCCGATTGAGCAGGAGGGTACATATCCGCTGCCAGAGGCACAGGTTGACCGTTTTATGCTGAAGGCTGTAATTGATTACCCAAGAATTGAGGAAGAGAAGAAGATCATTCATCAACAGATTCATCATGAGGTAGGTACTATACGTCCACTCATGTCAACTGATGACATCATTGCAGCACGTCAGGTAGTTGAGATGGTATATCTTGATGAGAAGATTGAGCAGTACATTGCAGATATCGTGTTTGCGACACGCTATCCTGAAAAGTATGGCCTGAAGGAGATCAAGGAGCTTATCTCATTCGGTGGTTCTCCACGTGCCTCAATAAATCTTGCACTGGCATCGCGTGCTTATGCATTCATCAAGCGCCGTGGCTATGTAGTGCCTGAGGATGTCCGTGCTGTTGCACATGACGTATTGCGCCATAGAATTGGTCTTTCATACGAGGCTGAGGCTACCAATGTCACTGCCGACGAACTTATCAGCCGCATTCTTAATAAAGTAGAGGTACCTTGATCCCATGGAGACCGGTGAACTGATAAAGAAAGTTCGCAAGATTGAGATAAAGACCCGCGGTCTTTCCAACAATATCTTTGCAGGACAGTATCATACGGCATTCAAGGGACGTGGTATGGCCTTCAGTGAAGTGCGTGAATACCAGTTCGGTGACGATGCCCGTGACATTGACTGGAATGTCACGGCCCGTATGAACCGTCCTTACGTGAAGGTGTTTGAAGAGGAGCGTGAGCTTACCGTCATGATTATGGTGGACGTGTCAGGCAGTCTTAATTTCGGTACCGTTCAGTGCATGAAGCGCGATATGGTCACTGAAATTGCTGCTACTCTGGCATTTGCTGCAATAGAGAACAATGACAAGGTGGGACTCATATTCTTCAGTGATCGTGTGGAGAAGTATATTCCGCCACAGAAGGGTAGGAAGCAGATTCTGTATATGATACGTGAATTGCTGGATTTTACTCCAGAAAGTAACCGAACAGACATTGTGGCTCCGCTTGAGTTCCTGACAAATGCCCTGAAGAAAAGATGTACTGCGTTTATGCTGAGTGATTTCCTGACTTCACAGGATTACAAGAATGCAATGACAGTCGCAAACCGCAAGCATGATCTGGTTGCAATTCAGGTCTATGACAGAAGGGCTCAGGAGTTACCTGATGTGGGTCTGCTGAAAGTTCGCGATGCAGAGAGCGGACAGGAGTTCTATGTTGACTCCTCTTCGCGCGCTGTCCGTCAGGCTCAGGCAGACTGGTGGAATGAATGTGAAACTCGCCGTAAAGATATAATGACAAAAAGCCGTGTAGATGCCGTGTCGGTACGAACTGATCAGGACTATGTAAAGGCTCTTATGGAATTGTTCTCAAGACGAAATTGATTATGAATTGTTTACGTAAAATCATACTGGGTTTTGCCCTGCTTGCTTCAATGTCTCTGGCTGCTGCCGACGTCATTGTGGAATCAAGCATCGACTCCCTGCAGATCTGGGTGGGTGAGCAGACTCAGATTCATATAGGTGTGACTTGCGATGCCGGTCAGAGAGTTGATTTCCCTCTCTTTTCCGACACCATCATCACCGGTCTGGAAATCCTGCACCCGGTAAAGACAGATACTGTCTATCTGGACAAGAAGAAGAGAATGACCGTAACACGTAATTATACCGTTACGTCATTTGATTCAACACTTTACTATATTCCTCCATTCCAGGTTTATGTTGACAGTGTCCCTTATTCAACCAATCAGGGACTGGCACTGGCCGTCTATATGTTTGATGTTGATTCCCAGAATCCAGATGCCTTCTTTGGTCCAAAGGATATCATGCCGATGCCATTGAGCTGGAAAGAGATACGTAAGCCTCTTCTTCTGTTGCTCGGTGTCATACTGCTGGCAATACTGGCAGTATCAGCATTTATCAGTCTGAAGAATGACAAGCCAATTATTCATAGAATAAAGGTGGTTCCAAAGATTCCAGCTCATGAGAAGGCTCTGCAGGAGATAGAGCGCATCAGGACTGAGAAACTGTCTCACTCAGAAGACTCAAAGGGTTATTATACTGCGTTGACAGACGTCATAAGGGTCTATATGAATGATCGTTATGGTATAAACGCTACAGAGATGACCTCGCAGGAAATCCTTGACAGTCTGAAAAGCGTACAGGATCCTGGAATGCTGGTTGAGCTTAAGGATTTGCTCCAGACGGCAGACCTTGTCAAGTTTGCAAAGTTCAAGCCTCTCCTGAATGAGAATGACCAGAACCTTGTGAACGCAATGGAGTTCGTGAACAAGACAAAGATTGAGGAGGTTCCTGAGAAGGAACCGGAAAAGGAGACTGTGGTTGTTGAGACCAGACGCAGCAAGAAGCAGCGTATCCTGATTGGCTCTGTGATTGGAGTTGCATCGGTAGCAGCTGCTGTGATCCTGTACTATCTTGTAGTTGATATAATATATCTGTTCTTCTAATCATGACATTCGCAAACAGTGCATATCTGCTTCTTCTGATACTTATCATACCGCTGGTGGTATGGTATATCCTGAAGGGACGAAAGAGGGGAGCCTCAATGCAGGTTTCTGACACAGCTGCGTACCTGAGGGTCGGCAGAAGCTACAAACATTATCTTCTTCATGTGCCATTCCTGCTCAGGGTTGTGGCATTTGCCATGCTAGCAGTAATCCTGGCGCGTCCGCAGACAGTTGACCGCTGGCAGAATACTGAGATTGAGGGTATTGACATAATGCTTTGTGTTGACGTATCAACCAGTATGCTGGCACAGGACCTGAAGCCGAACAGGCTTGATGCTGCCAAGCAGGTGGCATCGGAATTCATTTCAGGACGTCCTAATGACAATATAGGTCTGACGATTTTTGCCGGTGAGGCTTTCACCCAGTGTCCTATGACCGTCGACCATGCTGTGCTGCTGAATCTGTTCCAGGGAATCAGCAGTGACATTGCGGCAAACGGTATCATTGAGGACGGAACTGCCATAGGTATGGGTCTGGCGAATGCCGTGACACGCCTTAAGGACAGTGACGCCAAGTCAAAGGTAATCATTCTGTTGACTGACGGTTCCAACAACCGTGGTGAGATTTCGCCGATGACTGCTGCAGAGATTGCCAAGAGTTTTGGAATACGCGTATATACAATCGGTGTAGGAACCAATGGTACTGCGCCTTATCCGATGCAGACATCTATGGGAGTCCAGCTGGTGAATATGCCGGTTGAGATTGATGAGGATGTGCTTCGAGGCATTGCGTCTACCGCTGATGGTCAGTATTACCGCGCTACCAGCAACACCAAACTGAAAGAGGTCTATGAGGAGATTGATAAACTGGAGCGCACCAAGCTTCAGGTCAAGGAGTTCAGCAAGAATCAGGAGGCCTACCTGCCATTTGCATGGGTGCTGGTTCTCTGCATCGGCCTTGAGATCCTGCTTAGACAGACCGTTCTAAAGACAATACCATAATTTGATAATAAATCGACATCCTTGTTTAGGATGCAGTTTGAAAATAGAATAAAAGAAAAACGATTGGAGCATACGGATATGTTTATATTCAGACTCATAAAGAAAGTTATATTGCTGCCGGTTATGGTGGCTGTATATCTCTTCCCGGGAATCAGAAGGCGCCGTAACCTGAAGCTCTATGGTGAACCTGAACTTCTGGCTAGGCTTATGCCTGAGGTTTCCGGATTCCGTCCTTCCCTGAAGTTCTGGCTGACAGCTACGGCCTTTGCATTCAGTTGCATCGTGCTGGCACGTCCCCAGTTTGGAACCAAGCAGGAAACCGTAACACGTTCCGGTATTGAGACAATCATTGCTCTTGACGTCTCAAACTCAATGCTGGCCGATGACGTTGCCCCATCCAGACTTGCCAAGTCAAAACGTATCATATCAAACCTGGTTGACCAGATGAAGGATGACAAGATTGGCATGATAGTCTTTGCGGGCGATGCTTTCGTACAGCTGCCTATTACAAGTGACTTTATCTCTGCCAAGGTGTTCCTGAGTTCGATATCACCTCAGCTGGTGGCACGTCAGGGAACTGATATCAAGGCCGCCATTGATCTGGCAATGAGGAGCTTTACTCCCAATGAAGGCGTTGGAAAGGCTATCATTGTAATCACTGATGGTGAGAATCATGAAGGTGGTGCTGTCGAGGCCGCCAAGGCTGCAGCAGAAAAGGGATATGTCGTTCACGTCATGGGAGTAGGTTCTACGTCGGGCTCTCCGATTCCAGGTGAAAGGAACGGTGAATTCCGTAAGGACAAGGACGGAAATGTCATTGTCACCAGAATGAATGAGCAGATGTGTCAGGAGATTGCCCAGGCCGGTTCCGGTTCGTACTTCTATGTTGACAACAGCAATGCTGCAGAGAAGGCTCTTCAGAAGGAACTTGACAAGCTTGCAAAAAGCGATGTAGAGACTACGATATTTACAGAGTTTGATGAGCAGTTCCGTGTCTTTGCATGGATTGTACTGATTCTTCTTGCAATTGATCTGGCAATCAGTGAAAGCCGTAATCCGCGACTCAGAAATATCTCATTGTTCAAGATGATTCTTGTCCTGCTGGCTCTTGTTCCGGTTGGGGCATCGGCACAAAGGACTGACAGGGAGTTTGTACGCAAAGGAAACCATGCGTTTGCTGACAGTTCCTATGTCAAGGCAGAAGAGAATTATCTCAGGGCAATAGACCAGAATTCGTCATCTGTTGAGGCCACATACAATCTTGGAAATGCATATCTGCATCAGCAGAAGGCCCAGGAGGCAGCAGAACAGTATCAGAAGACAATAACGCTGCAGGAATTGAAGCAGAGGGAACTGATATCTTCCGGTGCCAGTGAAAAGGAACTTAAGGAATGCAAGGAGAAGACCGCCATGGCATACCATAATCTTGGTGTAATGTTCCAGGCATCAGAAGATTACCAGAAGGCTGTCTCTGCATACCAGCAGGCTCTTAGGAATAATCCTGCTGACCAGGAGACCCGTTACAACATGATTCTTGCCATGGAACAGCTTAAGAAACAGCAACAGCAGGAGCAGGAACAGGACCAGAACGGTCAGCAGGACAAGGAGGATCAGCAGCAGGAACAGGATCAGAACCAGCAGAATGATCAGCAGCAGGAACAGCAGCAACAGCCACAGCAACAACAGAACCAGGATATGTCCAAGGAGAATGCAGAACAGCTTCTGAAGGCTGCCATGCAGGACGAACAGGATGTTCAGGAGCGTGTACAGCAGAAGATGCAGGTACAGCCAAAGAAGAAACTTGACAAGGATTGGTAATTTAGCGAACATATTCCATAGTCATGAGACGCAAGAGATTATTCATACTGATGATAGCATTGCTGACCTGCTTTTCCGTGTGGTCAGCCGATGAAATATCATTCTCGACAAATGCTCCAAAGAGTGTGGCCGCCGGCCAGAACTTCAGGGTATCATTTACAATAAACAACCGTGGTGGAAAGGATCTCAGGGCTCCTCAGTTTCCTGATGGGTTTTCTGTGCTGTCCGGACCGAACATGTCGTCGTCCAGTTCAACACAGATTATCAACGGACAGGTATCATCAAGCACCTCTGTCACCTATACTTATATAGTATCTGTTGGCAAGGAGGGTGATTATACCATTCCTGGAGCAACGATTACGGTAGGCAAGAACCAGTACACCTCAAATTCGGTAAAGCTGACTGTACTTCCTGCAGACCAGGCTTCATCAACGCAATCCCAGGGACAGACACAGGGTAGGGTAAGCCAGAGTACTTCACAGCCTGGTAACATATCCAATTCTGATCTGTTCATGCGTGCAATTGTTTCCAAGACAAACGTGTATGAACAGGAAGCCCTTCTTCTTACATTCAAGGTATATTCTCTTGTTAACCTGCGTTCTTTGGGAAACAGTATGCCTGATTTGAAGAACTTTCATGTTCAGGAGGTTGAATTGCCACGACAGAAGGAGGCCCAGATGGAGCATTATAACGGACGTAACTACCAGACATACGTTTGGAGTCAGTATGTGCTGTTCCCGCAGCAGGCTGGTGACCTGGAGATTCCTGCAACCTCTTTTGAGGCAATAGTATCGCAGGCTTATTCAACCGGCGATATCTTTGATGACTTCTTCAACAACCGTTATATTGACACCAAGAAGGTTCTTACAACCGATAAGGTTACCATTCATGTCGATGCTTTGCCTCAGGGAAAGAGTGCTGATTTCTCAGGTGCAGTAGGTGATTTTTCACTCAGTTCGGAAATCAGCACGCAGAGTCTGAAGGCTAACGATGCCGTTACTGTAAGGATTGTTGTTTCCGGTACCGGTAACATGAAACTGATAAAGACCCCTGAGGTCAAGTTCCCTCAGGACTTTGATATCTATGATCCACAGGTTGAGAACAAGTACTCGCTGAAGAGTGGGGGACTGTCCGGAAACAAGGTGTTTGAGTATCTTGCCATACCACGTCATGCCGGTGACTATGCCATTCCTGAAGTTGAATTCCAGTACTTTGACCTGAAGAGCGGCTCATATAAGACCCTTAAGACTGAGTCCTATCAGCTGCACGTTGACAAGGGTGACGGCAATGAGACTTCAATCACCTCAGGATATGTCAGCAAGGAAGATCTGAAATTCGTCGGTCAGGATGTCCGGTTCCGTACCACCTCACAGAAGATGATGTCAGTTGACAATCTGTTCTTTGGCTCATTTGTCTATTGGATACTTGCAGTTCTTCCTTTCCTGATAATTGCTGTTGTCCTTCTTGTCAGCAAGATGAACAGCCGTGATAAGGCCGATGCCACCAGAATGAAACGCAAGAAAGCCAGCGGTGCCGCTACCAAGAGGCTTAAGACTGCCCGTAAGCTGATGCAGGAAAACCGTAAGGATGAGTTCTATGATGAACTGCTCAAGGCATTGCTTGGATATGTGAGTGACAAACTTTCAATTCCAAAGGGACAGCTTTCAAAGGATAACATAGAGAGTCAGCTCAGAAGCCACAATGTATCCGATGAGCAGATTTCTCAGCTTATGAGGCTGATCAGTGACTGTGAATTTGCCCGTTATGCTCCGGGTGATGACAGCGGTCGCATGGATAGGGTTTATGAGGAGGCAGCTGGCATAATTGGCCAGATGGATAATTCAATAAGGAAATAACAGTATTAATTGTATGAAAAGACTGTTTTCTGTATTCTTTGCCATTACGGCAATTCCGGCAATTCTTTTTGCCCAGACTGAGATAGAGGAGGCTGACAGCGCATATATTCAGGGTGACTATATGACCGCGGCATCATTATATGAGAGTGTACTTAAGACTCAAGGTGAGTCTGCATCGCTTTATATGAATCTGGGTAATTCATATTTCAAGATGGACCAGATAGCCTTGGCTATCCTGAACTATGAACGGGCATCGCTTTTGGATCCGTCTGATTCAGATATCAGATTCAATCTTGAGCTGGCCAGGACAAAGACCGTGGATAATGTGACTTCATCGGGCGATATCTTCTATGTAGCATGGTTTAAGAAACTGGTACACATGTGCAATATCAACACCTGGGCAGTGCTGAGTCTGGTGTTTCTTGCACTCATGGCAGTGGGTTTTCTGCTGTATGTTTTCATGAATTCCATGCTGGTGAAAAAAATAAGTTTTTCTTTTGGCGCGGTTTTCTTTGTTTTCTCCATTTTAACTTTTATCTTCGCTACTGCAGAGAAGATAGTATTGAAGAGTAGGGATTCTGCCATAATTATGGCTCCTAGTGTAACTGTAAAAAGTACACCAAGTGAGAATGGAACTGAACTCTTCATAATCCATGAAGGCCGTAAGGTCAAGGTTACAGACTCTTCAATGAAAGAGTGGGTTGAAATTAAACTTGATGACGGAAATTCCGGATGGATACCAGTCTCTGCTATGGAGACTATATGATAGATTTACAGGGTATCATTGAAACAGACAGGTTAGCCACGCTTGCTATGAACGGCTCAGATTCGCTGTTCATGGACGGTGTGGCTTTTATGTTCTCAGGCAAGCTTATCTGGATACCTCTGATTCTGTCTCTGTTTTATCTGGTTATGAAGAACAACCAGCCAAAATCATTCTTCATAATTGTTGGAATGATGATTCTGACTGTTGCCATGGCAGATCAGGTTTCATCGTCTGTAATTAAACCTCTGGTCATGAGGTTCCGTCCGTCGCAGGATCCTATTATGTTAAATATGGTGGATACCGTAAAAGGATATAGAGGCGGACAGTTCGGTTTCGTTTCAAGCCATGCCGCCAATTCTTTCGCAATTGTTACGTTCCTGATGCTTCTGATAAAGGAAAAATGGTTTGGAATGTCAATCTTTTTCTGGGCTGTATTGAATTCTTTGTCAAGAGTTTATCTAGGTGTACACTTTGTTGGAGACATACTTTGTGGAGCACTTTTAGGCGTTGTCGTAGGATTGCTGGTATATGGATTGTTCAGACTTCTGGCAAAAGATAATGTTGCGTCTGCAAGATATTCCAGCTACACGTCTGCATTATATACCCGGACAGGATACCTGGTCAGTGACATAAGTCTGTTCCTTTGTGTTCTGTACGCAACGTACCTTTTTATTATATTCTATACAATTGTCCGTCAGGGAATCCTGCCGTACTGAGATAAGCGAGCAACTGAGAAACCAAAATTTGAAATATATACAAACAACTAACTTAAATTTTAGACCTATGAGCAAGATGATCACATTTGACGAACTCCGTCAGCTGAAAGCACAGCTCCCAGAAGGTAGCATGCACAAGATTGCAAATGAACTTAATCTTGATGTTGAAACAGTAAGAAGCTATTTTGGTGGTACAGAAACCGTAAAGGGTGAATCTGTTGGTTTCCATATTGAACCAGGACCAAATGGTGGTATTGTTATTCTTGATGATACAACCATCTATGATATGGCTCAGAAGATTCTGAAGGCAGATAAGTAAAATTTGCATAATATCTATTATGTTAAATAGGAGATCCAATAGGGTCTCCTATTTCATTTTTCGCGTTCGTCGTGCTGTTTCCAGCGTTCGGTTGTATTTTTTTCTGAGTACGTTAGTATTCACCTCAAATCCGGCCTTATTTGAGGACGGTTTTTCTCCAGAATGTCCGTTTGTCCACAAAAACAGCCTTCTGTTGAGGATGAATACTATTCGCACCTGCGTAAGGTTCCTGTGTAGCATGTACATACTACCGTACTACTTACCCGGTTCTGACTTGAAAATTGGTGCAATAGAGCACTCCACTCACGGCTAGCACTTGCTCACTCCGTATCGCAAAGACGCCGCTCGTTGGAGTACTCTATCTTTTCCATAACTACCCTCTACAGAAACACTTATCTATCCTATCTCTGTACAGATAATATGGCAGTTTCTAATCAAATTCCCATATTTACCAGAGAGAACCCTTTGATTATAGAGAAAAGGATGATCATACCAGAGAACCATATGATCATGTCAGATGGTATGGAAGTAGCATGGAGCGGGCATCAGCGAAGAGCGGGAATATGTCTTAGCTCGCAAATGGTCACGCAGGTGCAAAGAGATACTATTCGCACCGGGGAAAGGAGAAATCCAAAAAACAGGGGCAGGACAAGGCCATACGCACCGGACAACTTGGAAAAGGAGCCTTTCAGGGGCAGAAAGCTACCAAACGCACCTGGGAGAGAAGAAATCTAAAGAACCAGGGGCAAAACCCAGCCAAATGCACCGGAGAACCGGGAATAATAGGACTTTCAGGGGCAGAAGGCTACCAAACGCACCGGAAGGCAGCGCCAAAACTGGACCTGTCCCTCGCCAGGCGATGACCTGTCCCTGAAAAAGAAAACCGCTCTGAGGCCGGAGCCAGAGAGCGGTTCTATTATAAAGGTGTATGTGATTTAGAGCAGACCCTCAGACTTGAGGATTGTCTCAACCTTGTCAAACTCAGGACCCATGTTCAGCTTGTAGTAAATCTGATACAGCTGGAGACCCCAC
>JAKSIY010000071.1 GCA_024398535.1 Bacteroidaceae bacterium | reverse complement strand
TCAGCATCAAGGTTTCTACCGATGCTAAGGGTAACCGCAAGGCTGAGAAGGTTCTCGTAAGATAATTACTGAGAAAAACATAATATCTTGCAAAAAGGGGCAAGCAGTCAGAAATGGCTGCTTGCTCTTGCTTTGTATGGGTATGAAGAAAAAATGTTTCACTAGTGAAACACCATTGCAAAACAACAATAAATCATTTTACAAATCATGATTACGACCATTCACCCAGAAATTAAGAAAGAAGCAGACAATCATGGTCTGTATCAGGTCTATATCAGGATAACACGAAACAGAAGGCATAAAAGGATCAAGACACAGGTTTCCTTGGAATCATTGGACGACTGGAATCAGAACACAAGAAACGGAAGGTACATCAGAATTTCAGCAAAAGACTCAAAAGCTAAGAACATTCAACTGGAAAAGGAACTGGAATCAGTCAAAAGATACATTCAACGAAATGATGACCCTTTCCTTACCTATTATTCATTCAATCCAGATGAAGAAATTCTGATGCAAAGGTTCATGGAGTATGCAAGAAGGATTACAGAATCAAAGAACCGGCAGGAGAGCTCAAAAGGAAGGGCATACAGCATCTTCTGTAGAAAATTCCAGGTATATCTGAGAAGCATCGGAAAGGAAGACATTCCATTCAAGGAACTTACACCAGCAATTGTAACGGACTTTGAAAACTGGCTCAGGGTACAACCAAAGGAGAGATGTTCAGGAACAGCACATAGCCTGATAACTCCGAATTACGTAAAATCAATAATGATAACCTTCAGGGCCCTGATAAGAAGAGCAATCATGATAGAAGGACTGCTTGATCAATCAAAGGACCCTTTCAGGAACTACTCAATAAAAGAAGAAAAAGTAATCAAGGAGAAACTCGAGAAAGAGGAACTACTTTCTATCATCTCACTGGATCTGGAGAAAGGATCCTGGCTATGGCATACCAGGAACTGTTTTCTGTTTTCATTCTACTGTGCAGGCATTCGATCTTCAGATCTTCTGCAGATGAGATGGTGTAACATCAGGGACGGACGCCTACTCTATCAGATGAGCAAGAGCAGGAAGATCAAGGACATGAGACTGGTACCACAGGCAATTGAGATACTTGACCTTTACAGGACGGACAATTCAAAGGCGACTGACTACATTTTCCCCTTTTTGGACAGCAATGCAGAATGGGCCGGATATATAAATCCGCAGCAGAAGGAGACTATGCCAGCTGAAATGAAAAACCGTCTGTTCATTCAGACAAGTTCCAAGAATGTTCTGTTGAACAGGAATCTGAAGAAAATAGGCAGGATGTCAGGAATCAGCAAGAACCTGACATTCCACATGAGCAGACACACTTTTGCATACCAGGCCATGAAGAATGGCATCGACCACATGATAATAAAAGAGGCACTTGCTCATTCCAGTCTTTCGACTACAGAGAAGTACCTTGGTCAGTTTAACACAGAAGAGGTTGACAGTGCTCTTGAGAAGCTTTTCACGAAAGAATTTCCTGAGCCCGCTCAAAATCCTCAGGAATGCCTATATCAATGAACGTAGAATCATATACAAACCCTGAAACGAGGCCTTTTTCTGCCCCAGGTTCCATTATCTCCTTTTCAAAGGAGAAGGTGTCAGGCAGTCCATCAAAAAGTCTAGAATCAAGAGAAATACAGTAAATTCCGCCATTGATGAGGCCGTCATTGCAATACTGCTTCTCACGGAACTCTGTTATGGTATTTCCCACCAGAGTAACAGAGCCGTAACGACTGAAGTCCTGCATCGGCTTCAAGGCAACAGAGAGCTTGGAACCAAGACCGGAATGTCTAAGGCAGAAGTCATTGAGATCTACATTATAAAAGGTGTCACCGTTAAGGATACAGACATTCTTAGATGTAGCCTTTGACAGAGCAAGACGGATTCCGCCACCGGTACCTAACGGTATCTCTTCTACAACCCACTCTATGCGGAACGGCCATCTATCGCTGTTCCTTTCCACCCAGTCAATTACTACCTTGTGCAGGAATCCCAGTGACAGGATAACCTTTTCCACGCTGAAGCGCGCAAGATAGTCAAGCTGATGCTCCAGAAACGGTTTTCCTGCTACCGGGGCCATGCATTTAGGCAGGTCACTCACCTTTGAACGAAGGCGCGTACCAAGTCCTCCTGCCAGTATTACAACGTCAAGATTCACTTCTTTCCAAACAGGTTTTCTTCAACAATACCACAAATTATGTGGCCTATAAGTATATGAGACTCCTGGATTCTTGGAGTACATACAGACGGAACCTTGATACAGAGATCACAAAGAGAGTCCATCTGACATGGTGATGCACCCGTAAGACCGATGCTCCGGATACCCTTCTGCTGGCATACCTTGAGGGCCTCAACCACATTCTCAGAATTTCCAGATGTGGAGATTCCAATAAAGACATCTCCTTCCCTGCCCTGCGCCTGGACCTGACGGGCAAACAGATATCTGAAACCGTAATCATTTCCTACCGCAGTCATAACTGAGGTATCTGTGCTGAGTGAATGCGCAGGAATGCCTGGGCGGTCAAAGTAGAAACGGTTGACAAGTTCACCGGCCAGATGCTGGGCATCGGCAGCAGAACCACCGTTACCAGCAAGCAGTGCCATGTGACCAGCCTGATAGGCAGAGGTCAGCATCTGGGCTGCCTCTGCTATGCTGGCATGTATGTCAGGATCGTCAAGTATTGCCTGCTTGACGGCAATTGACTCTGCAATCTCTTCCTTAATGCTTTTCATCATGAATTATCTTGGGTCACCATAGACAGCACCACGTCCGTGAGTGCCTACATAAACACGACCATACTTCTTAGGGTCACCAGTGATGTGAAGTACCAGACCGTACTGATGCTGGTCATCATTGATGCGTACCCAGCTCTTGGCGCAGTCATCTGAACGGAAGAAGCCACGTACTCCGTCAACGTTACCTACCATATAGAGGGCTGGATAATCAGAGCCCGGTGCAGGGGCGCCGAATCCGAATCCATGCATCTCTTCTACGTGTCCCTGCTTTGCAAACGAGTTGCCGTCTGCAGCATGGTAGAGTCCGTCAAAGGCTGCAATCCAAAGGTCAGCCTCACGTCCAGGAGTGCTGTAAACACGGTCCTGACCGCCACGGCTGTCACCACGTCCACCGCGTCCGTCTGCCTTGAACGGAAGTTCACGGGCAACGAATGTGCGAGCGCTGTCATTGCTCTCATACAGCAGTCCCTGACGGATGTTCAGCGCATAGAAGCGGGCTGGATTCACACGGTCTGCAATGACACGGATACCACTCTCTATACCCTGGCTCTCTGACCAGGTCTTACCCATATCGTTCGTGAAATATACAGCCTGACGATCTGGAGTCCATACCCAGGTATCACCTGTTGAAGATACGGCAATGTGGCCGTTTCTGCCAGATTCAGTAGGTACAGTCTCTGGCTCAAGCCATGTATCACCGCCGTCAAGCGAATAAGAGATGTTCTTGCCCTTGTAGCCGCCATGGATAGTACCGGTACGTACAACAAGTTCAGGCTTGAGTTCAGCACCTGTTACGCCGTTTGTATTGCCAAAGCGTGGATCATGATGTGAATCGTCTGCAGGCTTGTCCAGGTCACGGTGGGTAAAGCCGCCGTAATCACCGATGCCAGAGATAAGCCATGCACCCTCATTCGGGCTGTAAAGTTCCAGAGGAACTGTCTCTTCAATACCCGTGCTCATTACTGTCCAGAGAGTCGGCTCACCCTTGTCCATTGCGCTCAGGTTGAAGGTCTCCCAGCCACCGTAACCGGTAGTGAACATTGCATGGTCTGAGTTGAATGGATCAATCTCTATGTCAAAGAGCCAGTGGATTCCTGTATGGATTACATAAGGAGCCTTGGCCTCATCATAGTAACCGCCGTTTGCAAAGACACCCTTCCAGGTCTTGCCGCCGTCAGTTGAGCGGAAGATATCCTCAGCGCTGCTCTGACCGCTCATAGGACGGCCAAAGGTGCTGGCAATGATATGCTTTGGATTCTTCAGGTCAACAGACACTGAAACGTAACCGAACCTACGGTCTGCATTTGGCTTGTCAGGAGTGATGTCAGTCCATGTATCGGCTGCAATGTCATACTTCCACACGCCGCCGTCTGTCATGGTCTGTGGACCAGGATTGGTGCTGTATGAAACGTACATGCATCGGTCTGAAGACATCACTGCATGGTTTGGCATATACTGCTGTGGAGCACCCTTCATCTCGGACCAGCTCTTGCCACCGTCATGTGACACGAACATGTTGGCGCTGTTCATGGCGCTGTAGCCCACAAAGATGGTCTGTGAGCCCTCTTTCTTCTTGCCCGATGCCTCATCGTACAGGACAAACACAACGCCTACGCCCGGAGAGCGACGCATGAATCCGCCCATCTGGCCAAAGCCGCCACGTCCCTGGCCAGCCTGCTGGCCCTGACGTCCGTTCTGGCCCTGTGCGGCCTGAGCTGCCTGCATCTGGGCCATCTGTGCGGCCTGGGCAGCCTGGTTGATACTGTCAATCAGGTGCTGGAAAGACTCCACCTGCTCAAAACTGCGTGCCTTGTCAGTTGACTTCCACAGTCCAGCCTGACGTGTTCCTACGTACAGGATATTTGAATTATTTGGGTCAACGGCCATACGCTCACCGTTGCCTCGGCCATTTTCATTACCACCCATCTTGAATGGGACATCGGTGCGGCCAAAGGTGCGGCCACCGTCATGTGAATAGAAGATGGCACCGTTGCTTGAGCTGGTATAGGTACCGCAGTCAACGTAAACTGTATTCTTGTCATTAGGGTCAACAGCGATGCTCTCAACACCTACCAGATTGTTATCTGCGTAGCAGATGAAGTCAAGCATCGGAATCCAGCGGTTTGCCTTCTTGTCCCAGCGGTATGCGCCACCCATGTCGGTACGTGCATACCTGACATCCTTTGCCTTTGGGTGGAAAATGATTCCGTCACAGAAACCGCCACCTACTATCTGAACGCTCTTCCAAACGTACGGCCCCTGCTCCTTGGGCTCCTTAGGAGAGCATGAAGCAGTAGAAACGGCCAGCGCCGACACCATCAGTGCCGACGCCAAAACTCCATATTTCATTGTAAATCTGTTCAAAGTGAAACTCTGGTTCCTCTTACTCTGCTTGTTACCTTAGGTGCTGCTGTGCAGTCAACCTCAACGGTCTGAAGCTTGTCATCTGAAGGCAGGCAGATAAGACCCTTTGCCTTCTTCTCATCAACTGAGTAAACCTTCAGCTGGATCTTGCTCCAGTCAATCTTGTCTGTGCTCTGTGCAAGTGCAACATGTGGCAGGACAGCACCGTCACGAACCAGCATGATGATTGGCAGCTCACCCTCAACCTTGATGTTCATCCAGCGACCGCCGTCAAACACCTTACCGGTCTGGTAGTCTGTCCACTTGCCTTCTGGCAGATAAACCTCGCGGCTGTCTGCAGACTCAAGCATAGGAGCAACCAGAATCTGTGAACCGAACATGTACTCAGTCTCAACTCTCCATGCTGCAGGATCCTCAGGGAACTCTACAAAGAGGGCACGTACCATAGGAAGGCCCTTCTCTGTACACTCCTTTGCCTGAGCATATACGTATGGCATCAGCTGGTACTTCATTTCAGCACTCTTGCGGAATGTCTCCTGAACCTTGACATTGCTGTAGAGCCATGGCTCTGTTGGAGGATCACCATGTGCGCGTGTATGCGATGTCAGGAAGCCGAATGGCAGCCAGCGCATGTACAGGTCATCTGGGGTTGACTTTACGAATCCACCCATGTCATGGCTCCAGAAAGCAAAGCCTGACAGACCGAATGACATACCTGCACGCAGTGTGCCAAGCATACCGGTGTTGGTTGTTGCTGCATCGCCACCCCAGTGCAGAGGATAACGCTGTGAACCAGCCCATGCAGAACGTGCCCACATGATATGGTCACCGTTTGTCTCATAGGTAATCTCGTTTACAGCCTTGTTGTAACGTACCGGATAGAGGTTGTGCTCATACCAGCCGCTCTTGCCGCTTGCATAGATGCCGTCCAGAGGAGCAGCCTCGCCGAAGTCAGCCTTGATAGCGCCTACGCCCATGCCGAGCAGACCGGCCAACTTCTCCTGATACCACTTTACGGTCTCAGGATTTGAGAAGTCAAGGCAGACATCCTCATAAGGAAGTTCGCCGTTGCCGTTCTTCACGTACATGTTCTTGTCAATCAGTTCCTGGAAGTAGCTGTTCTTTGGAGTGAAGTATGGCAACTGCCACAGACATACGTGGAAGCCCATCTTCTTCATGTCATTGAGCATCTTCTGTGGATCAGAGAACTTGTCAGAGAACTTGTAGTCACACTGCCAGTCAGTCTGGAACCAGCCGGTATCAAAGTGGATTACGTCACAAGGATACTTGCCGTCACGGATGTTGTTTGCAACCTGCATACCCTCTTCCTGTGAGAAGTAGGTGATGCGGCTCATCCATGTACCGAATGACCAGAGTGGAGGCATCGCTGCCTTACCTACCAGGTCAGTATATTCGTCAAGGATATCAGCAGGCTCGCCGAAGAAGATGAACAGGTCAAGGTTCTCGTCGCCCATGAAGAGCTTGTTCAGGCCTATGTACGATGCACCGAAGTCACAGGTTACAGGAGCAGATGTGTGCATGAACATACCGTAGCCACGGTTACTCATGAAGAATGGAACCGGCTTGTACATCTGGTCTGTCTCAGGGCCCTGTGGGTCAGTCACGAACAGGTTCACCTTCTGGCCAACCTTGTTCAGCGCAGTGGCGGACTCACCGCAGCCTACGATCATCTCATCGGCTGCAATCTGGAATACAGGGTTGATGCGGCGTGCATTGTCACTGCCACGCTTGACAAAGCTGAATGGAGAGAACTTGACCTGAGTAGAGTCAGAATCAACGTATGCTGCAGTCTTTGTCAGGATGCGTCCGTTCTTGTCCTTGAGCACAATGCGCCAAGGGTTCTTGTTGATTTCAATTACGCCGTACTGGCTTGTGTAAGTGATGGTCTTTGCGGTCTCCTGCATCTTCCATGAGTTGTCAGTACCCGGCTCCTTGACAAGCATGACCTCATCAGTAACAGGCTTTGGCTCAACCGGAGTTGTTAGCATGCGTACACGTACTGTACGTGGAGTTACAAAGTCGATGCTGAACTTAAGGCTAGGATCATTCACGTAAGCCGGTGTAGGGAAGTCAAGCATGCGCAGGGCTGCCGGCTGGCGGCCGTTGGTATTGAAAGCCTGTCTTGGAGTAAGACGGTAACGCTTCCAGATTACCGAGCCTTCACCGGTGGCTGCATCGAACTGGTCTATGCGGTCTGCAAAGAAATAAGTACTTGTGATGTCCTGAAAGTCAGCACTCACGTCAATTGCCTGATTCATCAGGTACGAGTTTGAATTCACCGTAACCGGCTGGGCATCGGCAAAAGCCAGAGCCATGAAGCCGGCAACAGTCAGAATGAGTTTTTTCTTCATGTCTATAATTTGTTCTTAGGGTTTATTAATCTGCTAATTCAAAATTCATCTGTTTGCGCTCCAGATTGCACTCGCTGACAAAGACCTTGACCGGATCTCCCAGGCGGTAGCACTTGCCGGTCTTGTGACCCTTCAGGCAATAGTTGCGCTCGTCAAAGTCAAAGTAGTCCCCCTGCAGGGTACGGACAGGAACAAGTCCTTCACACTTGTTCTCAACAATCTCAGCATAGAAGCCCCACTCTGTCACGCCGCTGATTACCGCATCGTAGGCGATGCCCATGCGCTCGCTCATGTACTCTACCTGCTTGTACTTGATGCTGGCGCGCTCTGCCTGCTCAGCCAGCTGTTCCATGTTAGACGAATGCTTGCAGTTCTCTTCATACTTTGGCTTCATGGCAGAACGACCGCCTGCCAGATAGCGGGTAAGAAGCCTGTGCACCATCAGGTCAGGATAACGGCGGATAGGGCTGGTGAAGTGAGTATAGAAATCAAATGCCAGACCATAGTGGCCTATGTTGTCAGTGCTGTATCGAGCCTTCTGCATTGAGCGCATCGAGATTGTCTCAATCATGTTCTCCTCTTTCTGGCCCTTGACGTCATGGAGCAACTTGTTCAGTGACTGTGACATCTCAATATTCGTGCCAGTTGCCTTCACCTTGTAGCCGAACTTCTGGACAAACTGCGCCAGGTTGGCCATGCGCTCTGGATCCGGCTGCTCATGGATACGGTAAACGAATGTCTTTGGAGCCTTGCCCGGCTGAGCCTTTCCAATGAACTCCGCAACGGTGCGGTTGGCCAGCAGCATGAACTCCTCAACCAGCTTGTTGGCATCCTTTGACTCCTTGAAATAGACACTTGTAGGGTGGCCCGTCTCATCAATGTCAAAGCGCACCTCAACGCGGTCAAAGTTCACGGCGCCCTCCTCAAAGCGTTTGTCACGCAGAATCTTGGCCATGCTGTCAAGCGTCATGATCTCTTGGGTAAATTCGCTGCCCGGCAGCTCTGCCGAACCATTTGACAGACCAAGCTCCCTTTCAATTATGGCCTGGACCTCTTCATAGGTGAAGCGGCGGTTGCTCTTTATTACAGTGCGGCAGATGCGGCTCTTGTGAACCTTTGCCTTTGAATCAATCGTAAATATCACGGAGTACGCCAGTTTCTCTTCATCCTGGCGCAGCGAACAGAGGAAATTGCAGAGCTTTTCAGGCAGCATCGGGATTGTACGGTCAACCAGATAAATTGACGTAGCACGCTTGTAAGCCTCCTTGTCAATGATTCCACCCTCTTCAACGTAGTAGCTGACGTCAGCAATGTGCACGCCTACCTCCCACAGATCCTTGCCGATGCTGCGAATGCTCAGGGCATCGTCAAAGTCCTTTGCGTCATGCGGATCAATGGTGAAAGTAGTGACGTTGCGGAAGTCCTCACGGCCCTCAAGAGCCTGTGCAGGAATCTCTGAAGGGATGCGCTCTGCGGCCTCCTCAACCTGCTGGGGATACGAGTACGGCAGGCCATACTCAGCCAGGATAGCGTGCATCTCTGTCTCATTCTCTCCGTTCTTACCAAGGACCTCAATGACCTTGCCCACCGGATTGCGTCGGTTGTTCTCTGGCCACTCAACAATCTTGACAAGCGCCTTCTCACCGTCCTTGCCGCCCTTCAGGCTGTCACGCGGTATGAAAATATCCGAATCATGCGAGTTTCCGGTAACCAGGAATGCCATCTTGCGGTCAACCTGCAAGGTTCCCACAAAAGTATCCTTTGCTCGCTGCAGGATTTCAGTAACCTCACCCTCAGGCTGGCGTCCCTGCCTGTGCGCAAACAGAGTAACTCTCACCCGGTCACCGTTTCTGGCTCCTGCCAGTGCCGACTCTGCTATCAGAATGGCATCGGTACCATCATCGGGAACAAGGTAGGAGCGTCCGGCAGAACGTCGCTGGATAACACCTTCAAGCACCGTCTTCTTCTGGGCCAGGGTGAAACAACCACCCTTCTCAACCAGATAGCCCTCCTCTTCAAGCTGCAGGACGATATCCAGGCACAACGTGCGCATAGGATGAGTCTTCAGCTTGAAAGTCTCATACAGATTCTTGATGGAAACCTGTGCGTCCTGATTCTCACGGAAATAATCCATTACCAGGTCCACCATTACCTTCCTTGTCAGACGAATTCCGCCTTTGTATGATCTGCCCATACCTCTTTAACTTTTAATACGTAGCGAAGATAATGATTTTTTTGCTACCAACCACACTCTTTTCGTACATGATTCCAAAGACGCCGCTCATCGGAGTGCTCTGCCTGTAATACCTTGGTATTCCTTCCTTCTGTGTGCTTCTGCTGCCACGACTCCAAGGAATAGCCGCATACACGGGAGTCGTGGACATGTTTTCCGTGTTTTCGGCCATTTTCCTGCCACGACTCCTAAGAATACCGGCGTACATGGGAGTCGTGGCTGCTTCTCAAAAAAAAGCACCTGGGAGAAGGAAAAACCAACTCACCAGGTGCAAATTATACAGTTCGAACAATTTGGGGCCTGTCCCTGAAATCGTTCGCCAAAACGGGACCTGTCCCTCGCCAGGCGATGACCTGTCCCCACTTTGTTCGTTAGAACTCAGCCAGATGCATGTCGCCCTTCTCAGCGAGAGCCTTGTGCAGGGCAAAGGCCTTGTCAAGAGCGTGTGAAGACTGACCCTTTGCAGAGATCTTCAGGTAGTCCCACATGAGCTGCTTGTAGTCTGGATGAACGCAGTTCTCAATGATGCACTTTGCGCGCTCGGCTGGAGACTTACCGCGAAGGTCGGCAATACCCTGCTCAGTGATCAGGACCTTGACGCTGTGCTCGTTGTGGTCAACGTGTGAACACATAGGAACGATGGCGCTGATCTTGCCGCCCTTTGCAGTTGACGGGCAGCTGAAGATTGAAACGAATGCGTTGCGGGTAAAGTCGCAAGAGCCACCTACACCGTTCATCATCTTGACACCGCTTACGTGGGTTGAGTTTACGTTACCGTAGATATCGGCCTCAAGAGCAGTGTTCATGGCGATAAGGCCAAGACGACGTGCTACCTCAGGGCTGTTTGAGATTTCAGTTGGACGCAGAACCAGCTTGTCCTTGAAGAAGTCCATATCCTCATAGATACCCTGCAGGCTCTCGTTGCTCACGCTCAGTGATGAGCTTGAACCGAACTTGCATCGGCCTTCACGCATCAGGTTGATCACTGAATCCTGGATAACCTCAGTGTACATTTCAAATGCAGGAACTGACTTGTCCTCACCAAGAGCACCCAGAACGGCGTTTGCAACGTTACCTACACCGCTCTGCATTGGCAGGAATGATGAAGGAATGATGCCGCGCTTCAGGTCAGAGATCAGGAACTGGGCAACGTTGTGGCCAATCTGAAGGGTGATTGGATCTGGCTCGGTGAATCCGCGTGCCTCATCAGGGATGTTAACCTCAACAATACCGATGATCTTCTTTGGGTCAACCTGGATGTATGGGGTACCAATGTGGTCACTTGGCTTGTAAACAGGAATCTCACGGCGATAAGGTGGATCAGCAGGCTCATAGATGTCATGCAGACCCTTTGCGCAGCGTGCGTGGGCAGCATTGACCTCAATGATGAGCTGGTCTGCCAAGCGTGCAACTGTTGGAGCAATACCAACGCCGGCAGTTACATAGATCTTACCGTCATCAGTAACGTCAAAAGCCTCCATGATGCCGATGTTCAGCTTGCCATAGAAACCGTAGCGGAGTTCCTGTGCCATCTGGCTCAGGTTGATATCGTTGTAAGCAATCTCACCATTGTTCACTGCCTTGCGGAAGTCAGCATTGGTGGTGTAAGGAGCACGATACTTGATTGCGTGTTCGCGTGACAAAATACCGTCGCAGCTATCGCCGGTTGAAGCACCGGTGAAAATGCTGATCTGGAATGGTTTACCCTGCTCATGCAGTTCATGAGCCATCTTACCGATTTCAGCAGTTACAGCCTTAGGTGAACCTGCTGGTGTAAAACCGCTAAGTCCGACATTGTAGCCGTCCTTGACATACTGTGCTGCCTCGGCAGCAGTAATCTTCTTGAATGCCATATTATAATTCGTAAAGTTTCTCTTTTATTGTAAAGGTCTGCAAAATTACAATTTCTTTGCTTTTCTGCATCAGTAATCATCTAGTAATTCACTCCTTGTGCGTCATGATGTCAAGCACCATGCGGTCAGTCTCATCCATACCCTTTGAGCCCACCCGGGTCAGGTTGCGAATGCACTTGTCAACGTCGTCCTCAACAAGGCCTTCAGCGCTTGAAACTGTATTGTTCTGGATAGCCAGAAGAGCACTCAGCACAGCGGTGGATACGCCGCTTGACACCTTCAGCGCACAGCTTGGCTTGGCGCCGTCGCAGAGCATTCCCGCCAGGTTTGCCACCATATTCTTGATGCTCGATGCAATCTGATCAAAGTTTCCGCCCATCAGATAGGTGATGCCGCAGCTGCTTCCGGTCGATGCCACCACGCATCCGCACAGCGCGCTGAGACGTCCCAGGCTCTGCTTTATGTAGATGGCGGTCAGGTGGCTCAGTATGAGCGCACGCGTCAGCTCCTCTTCTGTATTATGATTCTCTTCTGCAAAGACCACGACTGGCATTGTGGCAGCAATGCCCTGGTTTCCACTGCCGGAATTGCTCATGACAGGAATCTGTGCACCGGCCATTCGGGCATCGCATGCACCGCTGGTTGCGCTCAGTATGTGGCAGAAAATGCTGTCACCAAGAATGCCCTTGCCCAGCGGACGGCTCAGCGTCTTGCCAAGTTCATGGCCATAATTACCTGCCAGCGACAGCTTTGCCGCCTTTTCATTCAAGCGACGCGCCTCATTGATGAATTCAATCTGCTCAAGTGGAATGGTCGTGGCAAAATCATAGACACGGCGCAGGGTAAGCCCATCTGCAGCCTCCTCTTCTGCTATGCCCTCGGTAATGCCCTCCTCCTGGACCTTAATGCCGGACGGGCCCTCAAGCCAGGCCAGATGGGTGTGGTCATGAGAGATGATTGCCTTGGAGTTCATGCCCCCGGCAGTACAAAGAACCTCAATGTAAAGCTTCTCAGAGATATTGTCCTTAAGGTGCACGCCGATGCGCTTCTCTTCTACGTAGCAGCGGCCAGCTGCCACGGCATCGGCATTGACGTCTTTCAGCACCTCAAGCCCGTAACAGCTCTTGCCAATCATGGCACCCAGGGCGATGGCTATCGGAAGGCCGGTCATGCCGGTGCCGGGAATGCCCACGCCCATGGCGTTCTTGAGCATGTTGGCACTCAGCCAGACCTCAATGCGCTCCGGCAATGTACCCAGCTCCTGGGTAGCGTATGATACACATAAAGCAACAGCCATAGGTTCTGTGCAACCCATGGCTGGAACTACTTCTTTCTTTATTAATTCAATTATCTCATTGTTATCCATATCGAAACCAATCTTTCTAACACAGTTTGCCTATCAGGGTGGCACTGGTAGCATCGGTTATCTCAACGTTGACCAGATCCCCAATATGATACGTCCCCTTGTCAAAGACCACCGTCACGTTCTGACTGTTGCGGCCGTACAGCTGCTCACGCGAGCGTTTTGAATAGCCTTCTGCCAGAACCTGGGATCTCTGTCCTATGCGGGCGCGGTTGTTTTCCAATGATAATTGATTCTGTAATTCAATCATTTCGTTCAGACGTCTTATCTTTACGTCTTCCGGCACATTGTCTGGCAGATGCTTGCTGGCAAAAGTGCCGGGGCGTTCAGAGTATCTGAAGTCAAACGATGCGTCAAAGCGGCACTCACGCATCAGCGACAGGGTCATCTGGTGATCCTCTTCCGTCTCAGAATGAAATCCGGTGAACATGTCTGTGGTAAGTCCGCAGTCCGGTATTATTTCACGTATGGCCTGAACGCGCTCCAGATACCACTCACGGGTATATTTGCGATTCATGAGCTGCAGTATGCGGTTGCTTCCGCTCTGTACCGGCAGATGTATGTGATGGCACACGTTAGGCTCCTGGGCAATCACGTACAGCGTGTCGTTGCTCATGTCCTTTGGGTGTGACGTGGTAAAGCGTACCCTCATGTCAGGAACCGCCTGTGCCACCGTGCGCAGCAGCTCAGGGAACAGGACCTTCTGGCCGTCCTCTTTCTCAAAGCAGTATGAATTGACATTCTGGCCAAGCAGGGTAACCTCCTTGAAGCCCTTTGACTGCAGGTCATGAACCTCTTTCAGTATGCTCTCTACGTCACGGCTGCGCTCTCTTCCACGGGTATAAGGCACAATACAGTAGTGGCAGAAATTGTTGCAGCCGCGCATTATTGAGACAAAACCGCTTATCTTGCCACCGCAGACTCTTGACGGCATCACGCCCTGGTAGGTCTCGGAGGTTGACAGAGTGGTGTCAATTGCAGGGACTCCAGC
>JAKSIY010000070.1 GCA_024398535.1 Bacteroidaceae bacterium | reverse complement strand
GGCGGCTTGGGGACTTGCACCCATTAGAATACGTTCGTGCTGGGCGAACAAAAAGAACCGCGACCAAATGGCCGCGGTTCTCATCATATATGAAGCATTTGAATTAATGCATATCCTCTGGGATATCGCCTGCGTAAACGCTCTTCGGTACGAGCTCAATTACGTTGAGAGGACAAACAGCAGTTGGCTTGTCAAGTACCAGACGGATTCTGAACCAGTAGTCCTGATTGTCATACATGTAAGTTGTGGTTATAATCTTACGCAGACAGTCAGTTCTGTTCAGCAGCTTGTTAGACAGATCGCTGTATGAGTCCATTGGCAGCATGTAACCACGGTTTCTCATAGACTTGTTAAGCTGGGCAATCTCAGCATCTGTCATATCTGTTGTAGAAGCACCACCTACACGGCTGTCTGTACGGTCAAGAGTAAGGTCAACTGGAATACCGCATGGAACCCATGCAGCAGTTTCATCGTTACCCTCTCTTACATAGATCTGAACGACACCACGGTCACACTCATTTGTACCGGCAAGAGTACATTCGAACATACGGAGCTCATAAGTACCAGAGAATGGAACTGGTGGCAGACGGAATGCAACGTCATACATACCGCGGATTGTCATCTCATCACCGAAGAAGCATGAGAAGGAATTGTTTCTGTAACGAACCC
This sequence comes from Bacteroidaceae bacterium, assembly GCA_024398535.1. GTDB lineage: Bacteria > Bacteroidota > Bacteroidia > Bacteroidales > Bacteroidaceae > Colenecus. Next base: position 13,342 of record JAKSIY010000070.1, on the reverse strand, counting down.
AATACTGAGTCTCAGCTGAAGCAATAACGTTATCAGCAAAACCAGGCTTGTAGCTCATTGTGAAACGAGTACTTGGGTTGTTTGAATCGAAAAGACGACCACGTGCACCTGAATTGATGAAGTCTGGTGACAGAGTGTTGGCAAACTTTCTGATACGTGTATTCAGAACAACCTCTCTTGTCTCCTTTGAATAGGTCAGAATGTCATCAATGTAGTGATATACACCGTTAAGAGCAGTCTGGTCAACTGTTGTCTCAGATGGAGCCCAGATACGAACACCTGGAACATCTACGCCAGCGTAATCCTGAACAAAACCCTTACGGTTGATGTAACGGCCACCGCTCTTTGGATAGCTGATACGCATGATTGAGTATGGCATCAGAGTCTCATAGAACTCCTCAACATCCTGCTGAGCCCAACCACCATAATTGTTAAGAAGAGACTCATCAGATGCCACGAACTGGTTGTAAGCCATCTGCTCTGGCAGGATATGGTAAGACACGAAACGGTTCAGAGGGTTGCGACGGTCTGTAGGATCGTTGTCATACTGGCCCTTGTCCTCTGGATAAGACTCGTCATAGATTGTCTTTGCATAAGCAATAAGATCATCAAGGGTATTGATGCCGTTGGCCTTGAATACAGAGTCAGTTTCTACGAAAACAGTGTACTTGAAGTAACGCTTCTCTGGGAAGATACCGCACTCATGCTCATAACCTGTGTCATAAATGATACCGGTAGAACCATTTGATGACCATGTGATAGAGTCATAGCTTGGAGATACATACTTCTCATCAAGATAAGCAACGATTGAGTCCATCATGTGGGTCTCAACCAGAGCCTGATAGAAGAGCGATGCATTATCATCATACTTCAGTACATCCGGAACGAAATCATTACTTGGATTTACAACCTTGTCAACAATGTGGACAACACCATTCTGAACAGAGTCATCGCGCTCCAGGATAATAGCATCCTTGTTGATTCGGTAGATTGGCTTCATCTTACCGGTCTCTGGATCTGTGATAGAGTCAGCAGTGTAGGTAAGATAACGGTCAAGCATGTTAGGATATGGCAGAGAACCTTCATTCAGGTCAGTGCAATACATAAGCATCTTGATGATGTGGGTGAAGGCAACAGTATCGCACTGCTCCTTGGTCAGTTGCTTAACACTTGAAACGCCCTTCATCTCAAGGTAAGGAATGAAGGCATCGTTTGTAGGTGCAAGACAGGTGTAATCACCATAAGTTCTCATCTCACCCCAGATGTTGGCCTGCTGGAGACAGTAGATGAAATCACTGAAGTCATCCTCACGGTTCTCAAGGAAATTGGCAACGGTCTCACCGGTGAAGGTGTAGTAGTTACCTGGCTGGATGTCATCCAAACAACTCTGCTGCGTAAACAGCATACCGCAGAGCGCAACCATCAGGCCGCCATTGCGCATTTTACGGTAGATTTGATTCCTTTTCATTGTATGTAATTTTTAATTGTTTCCTATTCGCCTTTTAAATCTATTTAGACGTAAGTGCACAAAAATAGGAAACATCTTCATAAATTACAAACATTTTTAAGAAGACATTTCCTTTTGGCCCTTGATTTTAACATTTCAAGGGAAAAACTGGCATGAAAACCCCAATTTTATCTGGACTTTTTCAGCTCAACGTTGCCGGCATCAGGCACGGCATAGACATATACCTTACCGTTTTCCACCCATGATTTCACCTCATGTCCACCCTGCGATGCAGAGACATTCTTCCACCCCTTAGGCTGCTCAAAGCACAGAGTCAGAGGATAGTTGTAGATCTCCTGGTCCAGACCTGCAGTAACACTCAGGACCACCTTTTTCCTTGAAGAGGAAACTTCAGAGACTGATGACGAGTTCCTTTCACGCAGATAGAGCGAGATATTTGCAAAAGTATCTGTCCAGTAATCCTTTCTGTGCTGATCCAGGTATGAGAATGTAGGATCCAGTTCTGTTGACTTAACCGGAGAATAGCCGGAACCGTTGTCAATTTCATGTATCAGAAGGATACACCAGCCTTTCACGTCACGGGCCTGCTCAAATCTCTTCTGGAAATCAGCAAAGGTTTTGAGCGGTCCCTGAGTACCACAGATATCAGAACTTATCCTATAGTAATCGGTCGTATTGTTAGGCATGATTACCTGATTGCAGATACGGCCGGAAATATAGCTGGACTCAAGAGCTTTCTGATCCCTTGGATAGTTGCAGTACGGATATGCTATGCTTATGCATGGAACTCCTATCTCCTTCTCTATCTTCTGCTTTGCAACGATCAGTTCCTCGGCACCAACGGAATTCGGATGGGTAATTGTATGGCTTCCTATCTCGTGGCCGGACTTAGACATTTCACGCAACTGGTCCCAGCCGATAGCAGAACCGTTGTCAGCCCAGTCAGTAATGGTATAGAATGTGCCACGCAGATTGTATCTGTTCATCATAGGGACGACTGTCTTGTACTGATTCGGGCATCCGTCATCATAAGTGAATGATATCGCGCTGGTAGCATCGTCCTGCCATGTGCAGATACTGTATTCACGTGCATTTACTCCCATACAGAACAGTACCGATGCTGCAAATAAAGTCTTTTTCATTTGGTTATCATTTTCTTGACAGTGGCAGAAGTGCCATCTTCAAATATATACTTCACAATGTTGAGTCCGTTGAACGGCACATCCTGGCTGACTCCCATGGCATTGTAGTAGATTGTCCTGGCAACCGGCAGGTCAACCGTTTCAGGGGTTTCAACTCCAGAAACACCTCTGATTGCATTTACAGAAATCGATGCCACCCCCTTTGCAATCTCAATCTCTACATCGCGGCCATAACTCTTCATGGTCTCGGTCTTGCCAGAAGTGTAGGTTGTAACCACATCCCAGCCCAGGAGTTCATAGTTGTCATCATCATAGGAACCATCTATGGTATAGACTTTTCCTCTGTACAGATTCCCATCAAACGAATGGGTAGCCAGATTTATTCCGTTCACAGTTACGGTGTACTTTGTTGCAGAGACGACATCCTGGTTTATGGTTACAGGAACAGCATCGCCCAAAGAGAAGAAGTCTTTCAGCTGCCTGTACATCTCAGGAGAGCGCTTCTTGGCAAAATCCTTGATTGACTTGACCTCAGACTCCCAGCTTGAGTAGGACCTTACACCCTGGACAGCCTGGAAGCTTGGATATTCAGGATCCCAGGCATCCTTGAACCAGTCAATGACAGAAGCAAAATAATCACCGGTCATGAAATCACCCAGATAGACAGAAAACATGTCAACAAAAAGTTCCTGATACTCCGGAGTATCCAGAAGCCTGCGGAACAGACGCGAATTCTCTTCAGAGGCACCGGTAAAGCCGGAATATTCGCCGCGTCCGGTCACCCAGTTCAGATAATTGTAGTCATATGGACGCGCGTTCCAGATATTGAAGCCGAAATCCGTATCCTTCAGTATCCAGCGCCACTTTCCGCCCTCTTCCAATGGCCTCCAGCACACCGTGTTGTTACCGGGGAAGTCGGTATTCGACTGATATATCTCCATGATCATCATGTTGGTGTACTCCTTGATGTCCATGATTTTGTCAAAGTCATCATAGGTATGGCCCTTCTCTGCTATGAATTTCAGGAAATCAGAGTACTGCGACCAGTCACCCGTCTTCAGGGTAGAATTCTCTACACAAGTGATGTCCTCAATACCATAATGAGTCCACACGTTATCCTCATTGGAGCGTTCGCGAATATTCAGAAGTCCCTTATATACTCCATTCAGATAATAGATGCACGGCTGGGCTGCCTGCCAGTCAAGGTCAGAGTTCAAGCCCATCACGGTCTGGGCAACAGCATCTCTGAAACCGGTATAACCGAAATCGTTTCCAGAGTTTCTAAGGGCTATAGATGGACTGAACAGCACCTCAGGACGCGAATCCGGCCAGAACTGTGCTGTAAAATAGTCATTTGTGCCAAACCTCTTGTTTGCATAGCAAATCATCGTCTTGAGCGATGCGCCGCCACGCGTGTATGCGCCACCCAGTCTGACCTCGCACTTCTGGGTAAGCGATGCTGCAGAAGCTCCGACAGGGAAATAGTCAAGCGTGGCGGAACGTTTCCAGTTGTGGTTGTTCTGTGTCTCCGAGTTATTTGGATACAGACCTATACTATTGTCATAGATATACTCGTCAAGAGTCGTCACAGAGACAACCGGCAGGGTTATGTCACGTCCATGGAACAGGAACACCCTCTCCTCAAATGGAGGAGTAACATAACCATCAGCAAACAGGGCGGCCTTCAGGATAGTATTCTGGCTGAAATACAAAGGTCCATCAAGCACAGGGCTGCTGGATGTCGGATCCTTGCCATCGGTAGTATATCTGATGACAGTCTCTGCCGGAGCAGACTTAGGAATGAATACCTTGCACCTTATTACCTCCTGTCCTTGACCAGCAGAAACAAGGTAGCTGTTTGTCGAGAATGTCGGAGAAGGCAATACTCCCTTAGCCAGAGTTCCGCAGTTCTTTGCACCACGAGTGGACTTGAGCTGATAGCCCAGTTGGTCAGAACCTTCTGTCAAACGTCCGTAAGAGACATTTGGAGCAGGCATGGTAGGGATGATCATGGAATCCACCAACTCAGCCGATGCGTTGTAAAGATACACGTATCCATCCTCATCGTTGGAAAGCCTGAAATCTGTATGAATCTCTTTGTAGTTGTCAAGATATGTATCCTCCTTGTCACAATAGATAACCAGAAAACCACGTGCAGGAACCTTACAGTCAGGAAGCTCGTAGCCCTTGCTAAACTTTTTTTTCTTTCCTATATGATAGCCCTTCAACGAAACGGACACATTTCCTGGATTATAGATTTCTACCCAGCCGTCAGGAATCTCCTTTAGGTTGTCAAGCGGGGCATTGAACGTTGACTGCATCACCTCATTGATATACAATGTATGCAGAGCACTTTCCTGAGCGGTTGAGCTGTAGGGATACAAGACCGATGCTGCAATCAGGAACAAAAGTATTTTAATATCCTTCATCATACCATTTTTGTGGAAGATTATCTGCAAATATATAAAAACGGCTTGGAAAAAACTTCCAAGCCGTCCATAATCTATAAAAGAGAATTACTTATTACCGTTATTTACAGGAGCTGGACCATATCCATGCATCTGCCACTGAGGTGGTCTCTGTCCAGGAACCGTCTGCCCAGGGAAATGCCACTGTCTCCAGTAATTGTCTCCCCAGTGCTCACGACGGGCATCCATCTCCCTCCATCGCTGGACTACCTCAGGATGCTCACGCTCCAGATTCTTGAGCCAGAGACTGTCTGGACGTTCACCTCCCATTCCTGGTCTCTCACCAGGCTGAGGCATGTGTCCAAACTGGCGCTCCATTGCCTCACGTCCCTTCTCTGCCCATTCCTGCCAGATCTTCTGGCCCAATTCCCACTGAGCCATACCAATTTTCTGTCGGGTAGAATCAGGCAGGGCCTTTTCAAGCTTTACCCTATAGGTATCATTGATAGCCGCCCATTTCTTGCCGTACTCCTGCTGTTTCTGGTCTGGACGGAAGTCAAACGGCATTCCCATACCACCGGGAATACCTGCTCCGCCAGGACCACCAGGTCCCATCACTGGCATCTGATCCTTGTTGAGTTCAAACAAGGCCTTGTTGTACTCCAGATAGATGGGAGCAAAACTCCTGTACTCCTTCTTTGTCAGATGAGCCTTCTCTGTGATGAAACGAAGCTGGGCATGAATCATCTGCTCTGACATGTCAGGACGATCCTGAGCCTTTACAGGAAGGATTGCCACAAGCAGGGCCATGAACATCAGAATCTGCACCTTCTTCATCTCAATCACCGTAATAGTTACTCATCATGGAATAGAGACCCAGGTCATCTGTTGACATTTTCTGGAAAACCTCATCAATGTTGTCACACTGAGAGATGCTCTCATAGTCAGGGAATGCATTGTCGTTCATACTGAATGGATGAGCCACCAGCATGACAACAGCAGCAACTCCCGCTGCAGCAGCACAGATGTAACGCATAGGAGAGACCTTTCTTCTGACAGCAGGCTGTACCTGTTGCTCCTTGCGGATCTCCGCAAGAACGCGCTCTGTCATGTCATCCATGAAATGCTCAGGCATCCTGTAAGGCATTTCACGTCCGATGTTTTCAAAATCTTTCATAACGAATGTTCTGTTATATACTCTTTTATCTTATTTGCTGCATAATGATAGTTGGTCTTGAGCGTATTCACGCTGTCTCCAAGTATATCATGTATTTCTTCATAGCTCTTCTCTTCATAATAGCGCAGGTTGAATACCAATTTCTGCTTGGTAGGCAGCAGGGCTATCGCCTCCTGCAACAGAATCAGAGCCTCATCAGCATCTGGACTTGCCTCTGACCTGACACTGTCCTTCAACGAGTCACCCAAATCATCAACCGACTGGAATTCACTCGTTTTCTGCTTAAGAAGTTTAAGAGCTTCATTAGTGGCAATCTTGTAAAGCCAGGAGGACAACTGATATTCCCTTGAATAGGTACTTCTGTACTTATACACGTTTATCATTGTCTCCTGAAGGGCATCTTCAGCATCGTCATGACTGACCACCATCCTGCGCAGATGCCAGTAAAGCGGTTCGCCATACTTCCTCATCAGAAGACGTACCCCCTCCTCAACATGAATGTCGTCCAACAGGCGGCTGACAATCTGTTCGTCACTTATGCTGACCGACATTTCGCTCATAGAAGAAGATGCTTACTTTTTTTTGCCGTTCATGAATAATATACACTTTCCCTACGGAAGTTAAATCTCCGTATCAAAAAGTTTCCTGTCTGAAGAAATCAAAGTCTGCATATCCACCAGCCTGCTTGGTTGAATAGCTGTACAGAGCTGTTCTGTAACCGGTAAACAGATCAAGTGTAAAACGCATCTGCAGAGCCTCAGGAAGTTCAACCCACTCCTTTCCGTCAAGAGAGTAACTCATGAATGCCTTGTCCGGGCCACATGTATCATCCTCCTGAGGAGTAAAGATGTACTTGATCTTCAGCCATACCTTGTCCTGATTCAGAGGCAGTCTGAGAACCTCGGTCTCACCATTGCCCTGTGGTGCCTGCTGTGCAGCCGGACCCCATCCACGGCGTGAAGGTGGAACACGGTTGATGCCCACAAGACTCTTTGAGCCATCTTCTGCAACCTCTACACCGATAGTGCAGTAGTTGCTCTGGAAGGCACAGATGCCAGCCTTGTCACCCGGCTTCATGCCACTGGCATCGAGCAGGACCTCACTTGTACAACGAGGACCGACAGTGCGCTGGGTAAGGGTATTCCTTGCAGTCATGATGTCTGCGACAGGCTCACCGTTCCTGAGACGGAGCCAGCCCTTCCTCTCTGTTACTGACCACAGCTCATTTACAGGCTTGTGATTCCACTGCCATACAAGGTCAAGATCGCTGTTCTTCTTATAATCAAACTCATCGCTTGCCCATACATGATCCTTGCCTGAAGGCTTAAGGTTGATCTTCATCTCCTTTACAGGAACTGTATTGTCACCGAGTATAGGCCATCCGTCAACCCATGTAACAGGCTGCAGGGTCGGAACGCGTCCCACACCTCCATGATCCTGGAACATGATAGAGTACCAGTCACCCTTCTGGGTCTCAATGATAGCGCCCTGGGCAACACCGTCGCCACGGCCATCAAAAGCACCACTCAGGATAACCTTGCTCTCATAAGGACCCATCAGGTTCTTTGAGCGCCATGCAGTCTCAGTACGTACACCACCCGATGGCCAGTCAATCTCAAGGATGTAGTAATAGTCACCTATATGATATATGTGTGCACCCTCAGCTCTCAGGTTGAATCCCTGACGAGGCGAGTCAATCAGAATCTTCTCCTCGGCACCGGCCTTCACGGCAGAACCATCCGGCTCAAGTTCAATGATTCTTATCTCACCATTGCCCCATACAACGTAAAGATGTCCATCCTCAAAAAGCATTGAAGCATCATGGAAAGGACGGTCAATAACGCTTCTCTCCCAATTGCTCTTTGTGATATCCTTGGTCTTGTAGATGTAGGTCTTTGCCTGGTCATTTGCTATGAAGAGAGCATAGTATGTACCATCCACATAACGGAGTGAAGTAGCCCACTGACCCTTTCCATAGGCATTCTTTCCATTTCTCAGGTTATAGAAGTCATCGTCATTGATGCAGTCATATACATAACTGATAATCTCCCAGTGAACCAAATCCTTTGAATGCATGATAGGCGCACCTGGGCAGAAATACATGGTAGTGCTGACCATATAGTAGTCATCGCCTACCCTGATCCAGTCATTATCAGGTATGTCAGTATAGGTCAGAGGGTTGACAAAGTCAGAGCCCTTCTTTCCACTAACGCAACTGCTGCCCATGAAGAGCAGCAGCGCGAAAAGAGCTATTGAAAGCAATTTCTTCATATTATTCGAATGTCAGCCAATCAACCTGAATCTTGCCGGCAGTAGCCATGCGTACCTTTACATGGTGAACACCCTTTGAAGCACCGCTTACCTTTGCAGATACCTCAATTACCTGACGGTCTGCAGGAACGTCAACTGTAGCAATCACCTTCTCATCCTGAAGAACCTCAAGCTTACCTGCCGATGGAGGAACAACCTTCATCTTTACAGTCTTAGGAGCCTTGTCAAACTGAACGGTGTTGTACTTAGCCCATGCACCCTTCTCGTAGAATACTGTCTTCCAGCCTGCGAATGTGTTGCTTGGCTCAAGGTATGCAATTGAGTCACCTGAAGCGCTCAGCTCTGAGTAACGGTCAAGTTCGATCTTTGCTGTTGACTTTGTTACACCGATACCACGGAGTGTAGGCTTAACCATACGGATGCTGCCGTCTGGCTCAAAGAAGATTGAGTCAGCGCATACAGAACGGTTCTTGTCAAATTCCGGTGAATACTCATTGTGGTGATAGAACAGATAGGTCTGACCCTTGAATTCAATAATTGAATGATGGTTGGTCCAGCACTTGTTGGCATGCTCCTCAAAGAATACACCCTTGAATTCATAAGGGCCAAAAATGTTGTCGGCCACGCAATATGCCAGAACCTCTTCAACATTACGAGCCCATGGGAAAGTCATGTAGTACTTGCCATTATGCTTGTACAGATATGGACCTTCTACGAGTCCCTTGGTTGGAACGCCCTCAACACGATGACGATCTGCAGGATCTGTTGAAACAGACTTCCAGTCTGGATTGAGCTTGGTGATGGTGATACCCGGCATTACAAGGTAAGCCTGACCATCATCATCTACAAAGATACATGGGTCAATACCACCTACGCCCTCAATAGGAGTAGCCTCTGGAGTCCAAGGGCCTTCTGGGGAATCAGCGGTACAGATACCTACACGGTTACCACCCATTGAACGGCGACCGTCGGCAGTTGGCATTGGTTTTGCACCGGCAGGGAAGAAGAAATAATACTTACCGTTGTTAGGATTCTGCTTGCAGTCTGGAGCCCACATTGAGTAGCCCTTCTCATTCACCCAAGGTGCAGTCCACTGGTCAACGATCATACCATGGTCTGTCCAGTCTGTCAGATTTGATGATGAGAACACATGATAGTCAGCCATGCAGAACCAGTCCTTACGGCCATACTCCTCTGGAGCCTTGATGTCATGTGACGGGAACACGTAAACACGGTCTCCTACTACAAGTGCAGAAGGGTCTGCACTGAACTGATCACGGATGATTGGGTTCTGTGCGGAAACACCTGCTGACAGCAGGGCCATAACGGCCAGAACCTGCATTCCTCTCTTTTTCATAGTTGTAAGTTTTACTAATTAATTCTTTGTTCTATAGTTATTTAAATATTTTGTCACTTCTATATGACCCATCATTCATCCTGGTTCTGCGTATTGAAATACCTTCTACAGGTTCTTCTATGCGACGTCCATTCAGGTCATAGTATTCAGATTCACACTCACTGGCAACAGGGGTGACATCAGTCAGTGCCTCTGTAAACTGTCTGCGGGCAGATTCAACATCGGCTGCATAGTCGTGTCCCACTAGTCCACCCTTGAACGTGAAAGTCAGATAATCAACGAATATCCATGTTCCATTCGTACGGAAGTCAAGAGTCAGGCTTACCCTGTCAGTAAGAGCTCTGAGTTCCAGTTCTTCAAGTTTGCCTTCAAATGGAATGGAACTGGTTGACGTAGAACCTAATGCATCGGTCTGGGTAAAGCTGATAGTGCCGACACGGTTGTCAACATTTCCCCATGCGCCCATTTTGGCATTCAGGGAATACCTTCCTACCGGCAGGCAAGTCAAAGTCTGGCTAAGGATTATTCCTGCTCCCCAATCAAGTCCTATACCGGAATCTACCACCTTATTAGTATAAGAAGCCTGGGCATTGGCATTGGATGGTCCTGCAGAAGTGCAGACATAATCATTACCCCAGCCGTCAATAACGCTCCAACCCGGATATGGTGACTTGGCACACTGATGAATCAAGGTGCTCTGGTTCGCATCATACTCTGTGTAAAGAGCAGCGTTCTGCATGAAAGAGGTCAGGTCAAACTGGGTCTCGCGTTTTGTGGCAAGAACCTCATAGATTCTGGCCTTTATAGCCAACTTGTAGATTTCTGCAATCTGCTGGTCATCAACCAGAGTTGCAAGATTGCCAATCTGGTTCCCGAGTCCGGCGTAATCAACATTCAGGCTGGCAGCCAATGCCTTGAGGTCAGAAATCTGCTTGGTCCTGATTGAGGTGTACTTGACATCGTCAGCCCATCGGTCAAGAAGTGACTGCAGATCATTGACAAAGCCGTAGAACTGCCTGTCTTCAGTCTTTATCACGTCTATCCTGCTGTATCTCTCATAAGCCGACTGAATTGCCAGATAATCAATATCGTATCTGTATTTCTGATACTTCTCCATTGTCTTGGATGCCTGGCCCAGAAGTTCCTTGAGCCTGTCAATGGCAACCACTCTGTCCTTGAAATCCCTGTTTCCACGCTCCAGAGCAATGACAGCCTCCTCAATGACTTCTGTTTCCAAGGTAGCGACATCTACTCCTGAGAACTGGGCAACAGCCTCTTTCATGAGTCTGAAGCCAGACAGTTCAGAATAACTTCCGCCTTCATGCTGGGCAATCATCTGCTCCGCATACGACCTGTACTCCAGGAACAGGTCTATCTGCTCCATTCTATGGTTCAGGCTGGCGCTCAGTGTATTCAACTGGTCAACAGCCGCATTGAATGCCTTTGGAGAGGTACTCTTCCAGTCTATATAGGTTTGGATTACATCATTCAAATCCAGAACAAGTGAACACGCGTAAGCCTCAGAGCCCGATGCCCGTGCAACCGTGGCCTTGGCATCATCCAAGGCAGCAGAAAGCATCTCCTGATACTTTTCTGCAACAGAAGAATTACTCTGAAGCAGGATATCTCCTATGGCAGCACTGTTCCAAGGCTTGTCACTGCTGTATGGGATAAACCATTTCAGCACATAGTCTGATGCCTCAGAAACAGAGAAGCCGAATTCCAGGAAGTCTGCACCTTTGAAATACGTGCCTCTTGTAGCATCGTGTGTCGGGGTAAACTTACGGGACAGGATTACCGTTGAAGGATTATTCCTCTGATAAACGGTAGACTCAATCTCCGGACGATAGGACTCCCAGCCCACGATAGGGAAGGAAATTGTATATGTACCCGGTGGCAGTGATAGTCTGGAACCGGAACGTTCGTCACCGTAAAAGAGCGATCCACCGCTGCTGCCGGACCTTGGTCCCCAGTAGATACCCATCTGTATGTCACTTTCAGGAGTGAAGGCCATGAGACGGCCTCCTGAAGAAGACTCTCCGTTTGCCTTGTCACCGGCATTGTCAATCACATGGAAACCTACAGGAATGGTTCCTGCAGTACCATGTACAAAGTCAGTTTTCAGATAGACCTTGTGAGTTGCAAGAATCTCACCATACGAGACAGAGAACTCATGCGTAGATACTGCCCCGCCACTGTATGAGCGGCAACCGGTCACGGTAATCATATAGTCTCCGTTGAGGACTGAATTACCAGTTCTTGAGAACCAGAGTTCGCGGCCATTGGCAGATATGCTGTCAAAAGAGAGCACCTCTTCAAAGGATGATCCCCTGAGTACAGCTGTAATTACGCCAATTTCCGTATAGATTGACTTGTAAAAAAGCACATGGAATGAACGGACATCATCTGTCAGATTGAAAGAACCGTCATCTGGATCAGAGGTAATCATGATAGGAGGCATCTGGTAATAACTGATAGCCATCAGCCTGTCAGAGTATGATGCGCTCTCATTTTCAAAACCAGGAATATCTCCGGATCCGGATTTTCTATAAAGAAGGTGATACTCATCGGAGTCAGGATTCCTGAAAGAGACCTTGATGTTCTGATAAGGATTCAGGTCATCATCGACCCACGCATAGAGATAGCCGTCCTCATGATACTCCACAGAGACTATATCAAAGACATGTCCCTCACTGCTTATGGTCATGCATGACGGATCGGGGTAAATTGCATGGACATGATCACGTTTCAGCAGCTCCTGCATATTCGTCTCATAGCCGAAATCCACGCGGACCATGTCACCGGCATAATCTACCGATGCGACACTTGAAGTCTGCACGGTAACCTCATCAAGGAGATACTCAGTATCGGCCGAGAGGAAATCCAGCGCAAGGCTGCACTTGGCATCTGCCTTTAATCTGAAAACAAAGACATACCTGTTCCATCTGTCAGAGGTGACAGTCATTTCCTGTGAAAGAAGAGGACGGCTGTCTGAAGAAAGAACCTGAGCTTCAACAAGTGAATTATGCGCAGCCTTGGCATAGAAGGAAACCCTGTAAGACTCACCGGCCTTCAGGTCCAGACCATCCAGCTGGAATCTGCCGAAAGGTTCTGCAGTCCCATAAGTTTTGACTTTCAAGAATGAAGTACCACCGTATCCGTTGAACACATCAATGATTCCATACGGGTCAGATATGACCTCATAAGTGGAATAGATTGAGTCAAAACACAGATAGGACACCCCAGCCGAGGCATCCTGAGAACGTTCAAAGCCATAATTCTGCAGAACAGATGCAGACATGCGCATTGACAGAGTCAACAGAAACAGAAGAACGTATTTCCGCATAATTCACTTTATTTTTCACAAAGGTATCAAAATATTTCAATTTCCTAAAGGAAACAAAAAAAAGGGGCAGGATTAAAACCCTGCCCCCTGGAAATAATTCAATTCTTATTATCTAACAAGAACCTTCTCAGCCTTGCGGTTACCCTTAGCATCGGTAGAAACCTTGATGCTGA
>JAKSIY010000007.1 GCA_024398535.1 Bacteroidaceae bacterium | reverse complement strand
TCAACCGCTACGCCTACTGCCTAAACAACCCACTCATGTACACCGATCCGAGTGGGGAATTTTGGGAATTAATTATTATAAGCGCTGTTTTTAATGGGGCTAGATGTGCTGTACTTGCGGATTTAAACAATGAATCTTGGCTCAAGGGGGCAATATGTGGTGGATTAATAGGAGGCATATCTTGTTTAGTGAGCGGATTTGCTCCAACAGGATGGATTAGTAGTTCATTGTACAATGCTGCTATTTCCAGTATTACAAATTATTCTTATGCTGTTGTTACAGGAGCAAAAGATATGAAACAGGCTGCCATTTCCGGCGCAGTATCAGGAGCATTGTTTGGGTTTGTGTCGTCTGAACACTTTAATAATTTTATGAAGGTTGAAGGATTCCATTCGAATGAATATGTGTTTAATCAATTTGTTTCAACTGAGAAATATCAAGATATTTTTGATTATTTCGGTATAGATGGAAAATATGCACCGAACCACAAATATTTCACTACTGATTACGGAACTGGTAACCCAGAGGCAGCTACAGATCCTATCACCGGAGAAGTTTTTTTTTCAGACCAATCTTTTCAGAATGGTTATTATCATTTTATTTTTAACGCAGACCATGAACGTATTCATAGTGCTCATGTAAGAAATGGAAAAGTTGAAAAACTAGAAACCCAAAGTCAAACAGTGAATCTTGAAGAGTATAAGACATATAAAGTTAGCTATAAACATCAGGGGTTATATTCAAAACTTGATATACGAAATGAATTATTAAATCGCATAAATTCATATGGTATTCAAGCATGTGTAATAGAAGAAGAACAACAACTTTACAAAGAATTATGGTGGCATTTTGTATATTCTATCCCTCGAAGAAAATGGTTGTCAAATTACTACTGACATTAATTATCTCCTCGTCGTGTGCATCTTTGACATTCGGGAAAAACAATAAAGTTCGTATTGGTGATGCAATAAAAGTGTCTTTTTCTTGCAACGACTCTGTCTTCATTGGAGATACTCTGAACATAATGGTAACTTTTTCAAATGTCTCTGAGAGTAAGTGCCGTATTAATCTTGAGGCAAATTATTATTTGTTTCAAATACACTCAGAGAACTTGTCTTACACCATAAATGATATTGCCGTCCCTTTTGTTCAAAAAGACAGTATCATTCTTCATACTCTAGATGATACCTTTCTGTACCTGCACAAACCCAAAAGGGGAAGGAGCGAAAATGTGATTTTGAATCCGGACGAAAGTATTTCAAAATCATTTCAGATTCAGAGTTATAATAGTTTTTTTTATTCTAGTTCCTGTTTGGTATATCTAGTGTACCGGGATTCAGGAAGGAAGCATAATACGAAAATTTATTCAGAACCATTATTGATAAATATTACTGATGCGATAAAGTGATTCAACGTCGTTGCAAGTCCTTAACTATAAATTGTTTAACCCAACTTTGCCCTTCAGGAACAAATTTCATTAATTTTTAGCTCTAAAATAGGCCTTATGTCTTCCTAAGTCCTTGGTTATCAATACAGGCATCTCTAAAACTTGAAATGTAGTACACAGAAGTTGATTTTAAATGACTTATCTTTGCCACATGCATTTCATATCGGAGACCAGATACGACACAGCCAAGGGATGCGATGACAGTTATTATCGCATCAAGGAAAGCTATCGAGACGTGTCCGGCCGTTCGAGGACCAGGATAATGCTGAACATCGGGTTCGTGTCTGACGAGCCTAGTCCAGAAGATTTGCGTGACACAGGATGTACTTTCCTGCATGTTGGTCCATAACGGAGATGGCGTTGGTCTTTTTGGATCCGTATTGTCCGAGTACAATGAAACTGTCCAGTCCCTTGCCCGGTAGTATTGGGATGAGATGGTCGAACGGGAAGTGTTGACACACTCAACAAGAGCATCATGGACGAGAACTCTGCAGTATGTGAGCTGCTGTCAGGCAATCAGGAGTGGAGGCCGGCTTCCACAACATATATGAGGTCACGCCTTCTCTCTTCGCGATGAAGGCCTAAGAAACAAAAGACGGTAAAACTCACGTGAATTTGCCCCGAGACCATGAGATCTCGGGGCAAATTCTTATGTGGTGATTGAACCAGCAATTACTTCTGGATTCCCAGGTCCTTATAGGTGCGTGGGGCGGGAGTCTTTGGCAGCGGCTTGTAGTCAGTCTTTATCTGCTCAAGGGCAACCTTGATGGCCTCTTCAAGCTGCTGGTCAGTACCATTGAACTCAAGGATCGGGTCGTTGTCAATCAGGATGTCTGGATCAACGCCGTGATTCTCTACAATCCATTCGCCTGTCTTGGCATCGTAGTTCGTGAAGAACGGAACGCGTACGTCTGTACCGTCCATGTAAGGCAGTGAACCGCTGATGCCGACAATACCGCCCCATGTGCGGGTTCCGATGATTGTTCCGGTCTTGGTTGCCTTGAAGCTCCATGGGAATAGGTCTCCGTCAGATGCTGAGTACTTGTTTACAAGCATAACCTTTGGACCATTGTGGGTACCCTCTGGGATGGTTCCGTTAAGGTCACTGTTGCGGTACATTGTCATGCGGTACGGGTCACGCTGCAGACGCTCCAGAATCATTGGAGAGACGTTGCCGCCGCCGTTTGCACGGTCATCAATGATCAAGGCTTTCTTGTCAAGCTGAGGGTAGAAGTAACGTACAAACTCGTTAAGACCCTCCTGGCTCATGTCTGGAATGTAGATGTAGCCTACCTGACCATTTGTTGCCTCATTGACGCGGTCTATGTTCTTCTGGATCCACTCAAGATGGAACAGAGGGTATTCGTCTGCGATTGGGCTGATGATGACCTTTCTTCCACCTTCTGCAGCCTTGCTGTTGATGGTAAGCTCTGTCAGTACGCCGGCCTTGCCGATGAGCAGCTGATATATGTTCTTTACGGAGTTTGCAGGAATGCCGTTCACTGCGGTAATGAACTCGCCTTCCTGAACGCCAAGTCCCGGCTCGGCAAGAGGAGAGCGCAGTGTCTGACTGTATGGAGCTCCCTGAAGGATGTGGTCAATCCTGAAGTATCCGCTCTTGTCAGAACTGATGACTGCACCCAGCATACCCATGCTGATGCGGTTTGCTTCTGGTTTCTCTCCTGCTGTGACGTATGCGTGTCCGCAGCCAACCTCGCTGATCATTTCACCTATTATATAGTTGAGGTCAAGACGGGTCTTTGCGTATGGAACAAGTACTTCATACTTTTTCCTGATGGCATTCCAGTCTGCCCCATGCATGTTCTCAAGATAGAAACCGTCACGGAATGCGCGCCAGACCTCATTGTAGATCTGTGCCCACTCTTCAGAGAAGTCTATGTCTGCTACCATGTCTGCGGTAGAAACCGGTGTGCCAAGTCTGGCTGACTCACCGCCAAAGTCTGCAACGTAGATGTCTCTGCCCTTCATGAAGAGAGCCTTCTTTGCACCATAGCGTACATCTATGCGGGCATCGGTATAGACGTCAGACTTCTGGGTCTCAAGGTTGAATGCATTGGTGCCACCACGGCCGCTGTAATATACCTTGCGTCCGTCGCAATAGAAACCACCATAGTTACCGGCTGGCAATGGCAGTTTTATGATGCGGTTGTACAGACCATCGGTGTCAATCTTCATGGAGTTGTCCTCCTTAGCCTTTGGTTCTTCCTTTTTCTTGTCATTCTTTCCTGCATCGGCCTTCTTTGCTGGCTCTTCATCGTCCTTGATTGAAACCTGGGCATCCTTTGGAAGGAATGGTGAAGGGGTGTCTTTTGACAGCATAGCCATGTAAACGCCACCCATGTTGTTGTAGGCGTAATCCCATTCTATGCTGCTGTAGGTCGGGTTGAAGTCGCGGTCGGAACTGAAGATCAGATACTTGCCGTCAGAGCTGAATGCTGGTGAATCTGAGTTGTACCATCTCTCTGTTGCTGCATATTCCTTTCCTGATGAAAGTTCCACAAGATAGATTACGCCAAAGTGGTTTTCTTCCTGCTTGGTATAGGCAATCCACTTGCTGTCTGGAGAGAATGTCACGTCAGATGGCTCGTTGTGCGGGTTCTCAAGCACACATCTGGTCTTCTTGCTTGCAATGGTCAGCTCCATGATGCGGTTCCTGCGGTCTGTGTAGAGCAGGGTCTTGCTGTCCGGAGCCCAGATGATGCGGCGTATGTAGGTGTCATTGCCCTTTGTCATCTGCTCTGATTTGCCGGTCTGGACATTGTGGATCCAAATCTCGGTCTCGCCGGTCTGGTCACTGATGTATGCAATGTATTTGCCGTCATAGCTCCACGCTGCGCCTCGGTCGTTTGATCCCGGAGTGCGGGTTATGTTCCTGGTGACGCCCTTTGATGCAGGTACGTCAAATACCTCACCTCGTGCAGTGATTGCCACGCGTGAGCCGTCAGGAGCCATGCTGGCTGCAGAGAGTCTGCCTGAGACATTGCGCTGCTCTGTCCTGGAATAGACCATGTCTGATGCCACCTCAATGTGCATCTGCTCATACTTCTTGGTCTTTGGGTCAAGCTTCCAGATGTAACCGCCGTTCTCAAACACGATGGTCTTGCCGTCTGTGCTTGGGAACTTTACGTCATACTCCTTGAAGTCTGTCACCTTCTGTGTCTGTTTTGTCTTTGTGTTATAGACAAACAGGTTCATAGTGGCATCGCGGTCCGATGCAAAGTAGATTTCGTCACCGCACCACATAGGAAAGATGTCCTGGGCATCGTTCTCTGTAATGTTGGTGATCTTCTTTGCCTTTGGGTCATAGATCCAGATGTCGTCGGCCATACCGCCACGGTAGTACTTCCATGTGCGGAATTCACGGAACACGCGGTTGTAGGCCAACTGCTTTCCGTCCGGTGACCAGCTGCAGAAACCTCCCTCAGGAAGAGGCAGCTCTTCTGGCATGGCTCCTTCTACGGAAACAGACCAGAGCTTGCCTGAAAAGCCGTCGCTGATGCGGTTGCGGAACATGATTGACTTGCCGTCAGGATTCCATGTCATGACAACGTTGTTCGGACCCATGCGGTCGGACAGGTCATCACGGCTGTTGGTGGCCGTGTAGGTGAGTCTTACAGGCTCTCCGCCCTGGGATGGTATAAGGTAAACTTCTCTGTTTCCGTCATATTCTCCGGTGAATGCGATGCTCTTTCCGTCTGGAGAGAAACGGGCAAACATCTCGTACCCTACGTGCGATGTGAGTCTCTGTGCCTTGCCGCCGTTTATGGAAACGGTGTACAGGTCACCGGCATGGCTGAATACTACCTGCTGGCTGTTTGTGGCAGGGAACCTGAGGAGCCTTGCCTCTTCTGCAGCACAGAGCCCGGTACTGATGACTGCAACTGCTGCCAATGTGATGAACTTTCTCATTCTGATGTGTAATTATTTGTCCTGATAAAGGAAACGCTTGATGCTTCCCTTTGGAGTCTTTTCAAAGCCATCGACTGTCTGGAATGAGCTTATCTTCTCATAGATTGGCAGTTTGGCGTTTATGTTCTGACGGTTCTGCTCCATGATCTTCTCTATGTCTGCTTCCTGTACGGAATCGGCCTTAAGGGCCTCATTGTTCAGGACAACCAATGCTGTCAGCTTGCCGCTGCGTTCCACAACGAGTGATTCTGCAATGTATGGAGCATTGTTGATGCGGGCTTCAAGTTCCTCTGGGTAGATGTTCTGGCCGGAAGGACCCAGAATCATGGTCTTGCTGCGTCCCTTGATGTAGATGTTGCCCTCCTTGTCCATTGTGCCAAGGTCACCTGAGTAGAACCAGCCGTCCTTGTCAATTGCCTTTGCTGTCGCCTCTTCATTGCGGAAGTAGCCCAGCATTACGTTGTCACCGTGGATGATAATCTCACCCGGTACATTCTCAGGGTCGTTGCTCAGGATCTTTACCTCAACGTCAGTGATGGCGCGTCCGCATGATGTAGGGGCGTATTCATACCAACGTACGTATGAGATGAGAGGGGCGCACTCTGTGCTTCCGTAGCCGACAGAGAATGGGAAGTGAATCTTTCTGAGGCAGTTCTCAACTTCTGGGTTGAGTGCGGCACCGCCTATCACAACCTCAAGAAGGTCGCCTCCGAAGGCATCGGCCAGCTTTGTCCTGATCTTGTTTCCTATGAAGGTTCTGAGTCCTGGAATGCTCATGGCAAGCTTCATGGCCGGCTTGTTCATGATAGGAAGTACTGCGCTCTTTACTACCTTTTCTATTACCAGTGGTACGGTGATTATGAGGTTCGGCTTGAACTCTGCAAATGCCTTGAAGATGATCTGTGGGCTAGGAATTCTTGTCAGGAAGTGAATGTGACAACCAAGTACAATGTCAAAGAGGAATTCAAACATGAGTCCGAACATGTGTGCAAGAGGAAGCATTGAAACGGTACGGCTGCCTGGCTTCATAGGGAGTTTCCTTACTGCGAACTTGATGTTGCAGCGGACTGCACGGTAAGGAATCATTACACCCTTAGGCTGGCTTGTGGTTCCGGAGGTGTAGTTCAGTATGGCCAGAGCGTCAGGATTGCTCTCCTTGAAGTAACTGAGGTTCTCTGGCTTCAGGCCCTCTGGGAATTTCTCTGCGTAGATGGCATCGGCCTTTGAGAATATTTCAGAGAGAGATTTACTGCGGCTCTGTGCCAGGCTGTAGTCACCTGTAAGGATTGCGCCCTGGATGGCTGGCATGGCAGAGAAGTCTAGGCCGCTCCAGTTGCTCTCGCCGGCAAACAGAAGCTTTGCTTCAGAGTGGTTTACAATGTTGTGGATGTACTCCGGTGTGAAGTCTGCCAGGATAGGAACGGGAACGGCTCCGTAAGTGAAGACTGACAGGAATGCAACTCCCCAGTTCTTGCAGTTCTTGCCGCACAGGGCAACGCGGTCACCCGGCTGCAGGCCCATTCCGTCAAATACTATGTGTAGTTTCTCAATGTGCTGGGCTACTTCCTTGTACAGGAAAGATTCACCCTGATAGTCTGTGACTGCGCTGTTGTCCCAGTTCTTTCTGATACTCTCTTCAAAAAATCCGATGACGCTTGGATTGACAAGGACAACTGCGTCCGTTCCAGACAGATGCTTTTCAGTATTCTTGCTCATAGGTTTCTGTAATAAGTGTTGTCACAAAGATAGAAAATATATGGCAAATGAGTATCTTTGCATGAATATGAGTGCCGTAGATCAAAAAAGAATTGCCCGCAATACCCTTCTTCTATATGTGCGCATGGGCTGTCTGATGCTGGTAAGCCTCTACACTAGCCGTGTGGTGCTGGATGCATTGGGCATGACCGACAATGGCCTCTATCAGACTGCGGCAGGAGTTGTGCTGACGTTTGCTTTCCTGAGCAATACCATGTCAACTGCCTGTCAGCGCTTCTTTGGCATAGAACTGGGACGCAATGACAAAGAGTCACTGAGGAACGTGTTCTGCCTTTGTGTAGAGGTATTCGTCGCAATAGCCCTGATTGTGGTACTTCTGTGTGAAACGGTCGGAATATGGCTTCTTGACCGCAAGATACAGGTTGATGGCCGCATGGATGCGGCCATGTGGGTTTTCCAGTGTGCCATAATATCATTTATCTTCACAATCATCAGGACACCGTATCAGGGAATGATTATCATAAAGGAGAAGATGAAGGTGTTTACCTACATCAGTGTCTTTGAAGCTCTTGGTAATCTTGCAATTGCACTTGTAATATCCGGCTATTCCAATGACAGGCTGAAACTGTACGGAACGCTCATGATGCTGGTGAATATACTGGTCTCTCTCTATTATATCTTGTACTGTACCAGGTTCTATGAGGAATGCCGCGTCAGGTTGTACTGGAACCGTGAGGGGTTCCTGAAGATCTTTGACTTTGCCGGATGGAATATGGTAGGTTCTATGGCAAATGTGCTGAAGAGCCAGGGCCTTACCATTCTCATAAACATATTCTTCGGCAACATAATGGTCTCTGCCAGGGCTATGTCCTACAGGGTCTATGCTACATTGCAGCAGTTTGTTGACAACTTTGTCCTGGCCATAAAGCCCCAGATGATTAAATCATATTCCGCCGGTGACGTAAAGGGTATGCTGGGACTGGTCTGCCAGGGTTCAAAGTTCTCATTCTTCCTGATGCTCCTGGTGTCACTCCCAATCTGCCTTGAGACTGACATGATACTGGATATCTGGCTTAAGGATGTTCCTGACATGACCGCATGTTTTGCACGTCTGGTCATTGTGAATGCCTTGATTGAGGTTCTGGCCAACCCGCTGGCAACGGCCATGCAGGCCTACGGAAAGATCCGGGTTTACCAGATTGTGACAGGTGGCGTGCTGCTGCTTATCGTGCCGGTTTCATGGCTGTTGCTGAAACTGGGCATGCCGGTGCAGACCGTATTCTGGGTGTCTATAGTGATATGTGCGGTAGGCATCGGTATAAGGGTCGTGTTCGTGCACAATGCCGTCGGCCTGTCAATCCCAGTCTATCTGAAGAGCGTCATAGCCCCAATAGTGGTTGTCAGTGCCGTGTCTGCATCGTTGCCAGTTGCGCTTGAACTGCTCATGCCGGCAGGGTGGGGACGCCTGCTCTGTGTCTGCACCGTCTCTGTGCTCATGACTGCTACGTCAGTATTCCTGCTGGGCGTAACCCGTACGGAACGCAGGCATCTGATAGAGTATATTGTAAATAATGTAATTTCAAAGTTCCATGCAAAAGGTTAAGAATGCCGTAATCCTTGCCGCAGGAAGGAGCTTCAGTTTTGCTCCTTTTTCATACGAGACTCCAAAGGCCCTGTTCAAGGTTCATGGCGAGACTCTGATAGAGCGCCAGATCCGTCAGCTCAGGGAGGCTGGGGTAGAGAACATTGCGGTTGTGATTGGACACATGCGTGAGAAGATGTTCTTCCTAGAGGATAAGTACGGCGTGACTCTCATTTCAAATTCCCTGTATGGAAGCCGTAATAATATATGGTCCCTTTATCTGGCAAAAGATTTCCTGTCTGACTGTTTCCTTTGTTTCTGTGACAACTATTACCCGGAAAATCTGTTTCTGAAGCACGATGACAGTTCCCGTTCCTACAGGATTGTGGTAAGGCGCGATGCCGGTGAAAAGGAGTTCGCTGCAGAACTCGATGCCGATGGCCGTATAACCTCAGTGCTGCTGAACCGTGATGCATCATACTCCCTGGTAGGTTTTGCCTATTTCAATGCAGATTTTGCCGAGCGTTTCATCAGGGTATATGAGGAGAACCGCAAGGGCTTCTCTGTTGACCGCTTCTTCTGGGAGGAGTTCGTAGGCCAGAACCTGTCTGAGCTGCCTCTGTATGGGCGTCTGGAAGAGAGAAATCTGGTCCTTGAATTTGATTCCGTAGAGGATGTCCGCGAATATGATCCGGACCTGATTGAGAATCTGAACTCTGGCATAGCCGACAATATCTGCAGCACCTTGAACTGCACCAAAGGTGAAATCAGCAACATAAAGGCAATCTCAAAAGGATTGACGAATGTCAGTTTCATCTTTCAGGTAGGTGACCGGAAGTATGTGTACAGGCATCCGGGAGGTACCTCATCTACTCTGGTTGACAGGACCAGTGAACATTTCTCCCAGACACTTGGCTCAGAGCTTGGCATAGACGGTACTCTTGTGTATATTCATCCGACAGATGGCTGGAAGATAACACGCTATGTAGAAGGCGCCTATGATTTTTCATACGAGGATACAGAACGGTTGCACGGTTTTATGAGAATGGTCAGGAAGCTTCATCTGTCTGGGGCTGTCTCCCATTATGAGTTCCGGCTCCTGGATTTTGCCGATGGGCTGCTCAGACTGGCATGCAACGTAAACTCGTCACTGGCCCAGGAGTTTTCACAGCTCAGGAGCAAGGTGCATGCTCTTTATGAATACACCAGCAAGGATGGCTTTGGCCAGTGCGTCTGTCATGGCGATGTCTATTATCCGAACTTCCTTGTCAGCAAGTCTGAGATGCATCTCATTGACTGGGAATATACGGGAATGTGCGACCCAGCGCATGATTTTGCATCAGTTGTAAGCCGCGATGACTATTTTGATTCTGAAGAGAAGATGCAGCAGCTGCTTGAGATGTATCTTGACAGGAAACCTACCTATGAGGAGTGGAGACACTTCTTCGGGTTCATTCCGGTCAGCGCATGGTACTGGTTCTGCTGGTCTCTGTTCAAGGACAGCGTGAATGAGAATAATGGCTATTTCATGCTCAACTCCTACCGTAAATGTGTGGGATTCGTTGACAGGATGCTGAATGAATATATTGAAAAAGACTTGAAATCATGAGCAGGACTTATCTGGTTCTTCTGGCAGGTGGAGTAGGCAGCCGCGTAGGTGCTCCGGTTCCTAAACAGTTCGTGGACGTTCTTGGAAAACCGGTGATTGCATATACTCTTGAGGCGTTTCAGAACCATCCGGAGATTGATGCAATAGAGGTTGTCTGCGTGGCTGGCTATGAGGAGGCACTTGGCCGTATATGCCGTGACCATGGAATATCAAAGGTCTTCAGGACTGTGGCTGGAGGCGTTGATTACCAGCATTCTGTGATGAACGGAGTAAGGGGACTTGCCGATGTTGCGCAGCCCGATGATGTAGTGATGATTCACTGGGCTGCATCGCCTTTTGTGAGCGATGAGATAATTTCAGACAGCATAAGAGTGTGCAGGGAGCACGGGAATGCAATCAGTTCATGTCCTGCCTTCCTGCTGTATGGCACCAACGACGGTGACTGCGCGCGTGACGTGATTGACCGTGATACTTTCATGACGATGAATGCTCCACAGAGTTTCCTGTTCAGGAATGCCATGGAACTGCATGACAAGGCAGAGAGGACAGGCCTGATTGACCAGGTTGAACCGCATACTACAACTCTGATGGCCAGGCTTGGTATGCCTATCTATTTTTCCAAGGGAGATCAGGTGAATATCAAGATAACCACGGCCAGGGACCTTGATTTGTTTGAGGGGTTTGTGCTGATGAAGCAGAACCGTTCAAAAAATCATCAGGATTAAGAGGTGTGGAGTGCCTTAAATCAATTATATTTGTAATTGATTACAATAAAGGCACTGATGGAGGATTTTTCGCGATATAACGGCCCGGGAACAGAGCTCAGGAAGGCGCAGGAGAGGATGCTGGACATTCTCGTTGAGATTGATGCTGTCTGCCGCAGGCATGACATTCCTTACTGGCTTGACTTTGGAACCCTGCTTGGAGCCGTCCGTCACGGAGGCTTCATTCCGTGGGATGATGACCTGGACGTAACCGTTCTCCGTAAAGATGAAAAGCGCCTGAAGGAGTTCCTTAAAAAGGAGCTGCCTGCAAGGTTCTATGTCTATGCTGAGGATACCAGCCGCAATTTTGACAAGGTGGGTTATTTCCGTGTCGTTGACAGGAATTCCATGATTCTGAGGCCTGGCCAGGATGAATCCTATCTGAAGCGTGAAGGGAACGGCCTCTGGGTTGATGTCTTTAATATTGAGCCGGGTACAAGACGTTTCAAGGAGGCTGTGTCCGGTCTGCACGGAAAGGTGCTGAGACGTGACAGGAGGCATGTCGATGACGGTCCTGTACGCAGGGTTGTTGCATTGCTGATATATCCGTTCACAAAGGGATTGATAGGTCTTTACCGTATGTATGCCCGCATCGGAAGTGGTGACAGGCTGGTCTATAATCTTGAGAATTACGTGGTAAGGCAATTGTTTTCACAAAGACAGGCTGACCAGATATTCCCTCTGTCGGAAATCTGTTTTGAGGGACACATGTTCTCATGCCCGGGAAAGTCCCATGAGCTGCTGACGGGAACGTATGGAGACTACATGGCAATACCTCCTGAAGAGAAGAGAGTAATACACAATGTTTATATCAAGACTTTATAAGAGAGACAGATGAGTGAAAAACAGAAGAAATATGGAAAGGCAATAGTAATTGGCGGTGGTAACGGCATAGGCCTTGCCATTGTCATGGAACTTTCCAGTATCTGCGAATCTGTCTCAATAGTGGACAGGACAGAACCGGGAGCAGCGCTTCCTGCAAATGTCACATCTTCAAGATTCAATCTGCTGAACGGTGTGCCTGATTTCTCGGCCCAGACAGAAGATACTGACATCCTTGTCATAACGGCAGGTTTTGGCAGGATTGCTCCTTTCCAGACTTTTACCCAGGCTGAGATAGAGAACGTTTTCCGGGTGAATACAATTGCCCTGACCAAGGTTATTAACCAGTTCTATGCACGCATGATGCAGAAGAGGCCTTTCTACTGCGCGGTCATGGGCAGCATCGCAGGCCTGATATCGTCGCCAATGATATCCCTGTACAGTGCATCGAAGGCCGCAATCTGCAGGTTGGTTGAAGGACTTAATATAGAGCTGGAGTCTGCCGGTACTGACAACAGGATTCTTGATGTGGCTCCAGGATCAATCAAGGGAACCCGTTTTACCGGGTCTGACAGGACTGATCTGTCGCAGCTTGAGACGCTGGCATCGGATATTATCAGCAACATGCTGTCAAGGCAGACTGTGTATATCCCTGATTATGAGACGATATACAAAGGCGTGATTGCACGTTACCATGCTGATCCCCATGCGTTCGGCATACAGAGCTGCCGCTACAAGATTGAGGGCGGCAGGATGAATGAGCATCCCCAGGTCAGGGTAGGCTATCTGAGCGGAACGTTTGACCTGTTCCATGTAGGTCACCTGAATCTGCTCAGGCGCGCCAAGGAGTATTGCGATTATCTTGTGGTTGGCGTTCATAGGGATGCATCGCACAAGGGAAAGCAGGCATTCATTCCGTTTGAGGAGCGATGCGAGATTGTACGTAATGTCAGATTCGTGGATCAGGTGATTCCAAGCCTTCCTGAAGATGATGAAGTTTACAGGAGTGGCATCGTAAAGTATGATTACCTGTTTGTGGGCAGTGACTACAAGGGTACGGAACGCTTCAACAGGTATGAGGAGTACTTCAGCGACAAGGGCGTCAGAATAATATATTTCCCATACACAGACGGCACCAGCAGCACTCAGCTGCGCGATGCCCTGGAATCTGCTTCTGGAAAGAAATGAAGAAGGACGAAACTGCAGCATCCATTCTCTGGAAAAGTATCAGAGGACTTTTCTTTCTGCCCTTCTGGCATGCCCAGAAGCTGCGCAGACGTGATATGAATGTCTGGCTGTTCGGATCATGGTTCGGACAGAAGTATTCAGACAATTCGCGCGCCATGTATGAATACCTTCTGGCAAATGAACCTGATATAACACCTATGTGGATTACCCGCAATCCCAAGGTCTATGACAGACTCAAGTCAATGGGAAGGCCGGTTCAGATGGCCGATTCCGCCGAAGGCATCAGCTGGTGCCGCAAGGCAGGTGTGGTGTTTGTCACCACTACTCCGGATGAGATGAACTCCCGTTATCTGAACGGAGCCCGCTTTGTCTGGCTCTGGCATGGCATGCCGCTGAAGCAGATCATGGCCGATGAGGCTAAGTTCCTCAAGGGGAAGCAGTCACTCTTCAAGCGTTTAAAGGTCAGGCTCAACCATTTCCTGTTTCCGTATGACAACTGCGTACCGCATGACTGGGTCATGAACTCGGCAGATTTCTTCTGTCCGTTCTTTGCATCGGCCTTTGAGGTGCCTGAGTCTCAGGTATGGACCGACGGATATCCCAGAAATGACGCACTCTTTGAAGAGGGGCATGAGGATATCATACGCAGATACAGGGAGAAATACCCTACGGCAAAGTTCATCATATACATGCCGACCCACAGGGTCAATGCACTGAAGGGAACTCCGTTCAACGGCTTTGAGGGATTCGGGTTCGATGCAGACCGTTTCAACCGTGTTCTTGAGGAGCAGGACTATGTCTTCTTCAACAAGGGCCACTTCTTTGACAGCGGTGCCGGTGTGAAGGTGTCCGGTGAGAGATTCGTCAATGTTACCGATGATGACTATGACAATCTCTATTCCTTTGTCAAGGATATGGATCTGCTCATAACTGATTTCTCAAGTATCTATTTTGATTATATCATGCTTGGCAAGCCTATCGTCACAGCGCCTTTTGACTATGATGACTATCTGAAGAATGAGCGCCCGCTCTACTTTGATTACAGCCGATGGGGCGCTGTCAGGGCAAACAACTGGGACGAGCTGTTTGCTATACTTGAGAACAGGTCATACAGGGAACCGGACAGGTCAGAAATGGAACTGTTCCACAACAATCTTGACGGCAACAGTTGCAAGCGTATAACAGAACACCTCAGAAGCGAGCTATGTTTGAAAAAGAGATAAAGAAGCAGAAGGTCCTGATAGTAGGCCCGGACTATTTCAATTTCCTGCCGGCGGTTGAGTCGTCGTTCAGCATGTTGGGCTGGGATACTGTGGTGGATTCGTATGACAATCCCATACATCCCTATACCCGGTTCATGAAGTGGGCCTACAAGCTGAATTCCCGGAAGGGTAGGGCAAAGATGCAGGAGAAGAGCCGTGAGAATTATAACAGACACCTGTTGCAGCTCTTCAATGAGGAGGCACCCCAGCTGGTCTTCATCATGAATGGAGACATCATCTTTCCGGAAACCCTTGACAGAATGAAAGCCGATGCCAAAGTGGCTCTGTGGCTCTTTGACAATCTTTCAAAACTTCCTACGTCCGAGGGACATGTAGATCATGTGACAGGAATGTTCTGCTTTGAACAGGATGACGTGGATCACTATCTGAAGCAGGACAAGACTGCATTTTTCCTGCCTCAGGCATGCGATTCCAATACCTATCGTCCGCTTGGGCTTGAAAAGGACATTGACATACTGTTCGTAGGCAATCTGTACCGCTCTGAGAAGCGCCAGAAGGCCATTA
Source organism: Bacteroidaceae bacterium (assembly GCA_024398535.1). Taxonomy (GTDB): domain Bacteria; phylum Bacteroidota; class Bacteroidia; order Bacteroidales; family Bacteroidaceae; genus Colenecus. The sequence continues at coordinate 26,306 of JAKSIY010000007.1, read as the reverse complement.
AGGCTGTGATTGATGCTTTCCCGGACAAGGTCATAAGGGTCTATGGCGAGTACAAGCCCTGGTACAAGGGGTTTTACAAGTGGCTAACCCGCGAGCATCGCGACATATACGCAAACCACTCTGTGGCTCCTGATGAGGTCAACCGCTTGTATAACCGCTCCAGGGTAGTCCTGAATATCCATCAGGAGGAACAGACCAATGGAGCCAATCCGCGTACGTTTGAAATCTGCGGAAGCGGTGCCTGGCAGGTGTGTGACGCAAATCCATATACTGAGCTGCTCTTCAAGGATGGAGGCGTAGGCCTGTATCATTCTGAGCAGGAAATGCTGGCTCTGATTGCAGACGGCCTAAGCCGTGACATGAGTGCCGATGCCGCCCGTGCCTATGACCTGGTTGCCCGTTTCCACTCTTTTGACGAGCGCATACGTCTTATGCTTCAATATCTTGACATGCAAAACTGATGGAAAACAGAATTAAGATATTCACCCGTTCCTTTGACCTGCATCTGTACAGCTATTCACGTGGCCTCTACAGCATGCTGGGAATCCCGGTTGTGCGTCTTACAGACCAGACTGCCGACGGGTACTTCTATACCATGCTGGCTGATATGGATTGCGACATTGCAATCAATATTGATGAGGATGCTTTTCTGGTAAGTCCTGATGCCATGATGGAACTGGTAAAGACCGTGATTGAGGGCGGTTATGCCAATGCCGGCTGTCCGGATGGAGGCGGCTTCTGCCCAAGAGGCGGGAACCCGATAGTAACAAACCCCTTCTTCAATGTCTTCAACCTGAAACTGATACGCACAAGATTCAGCAAGGCTGCGGTCAAGTCTTTCAGCTACCCAGAGGTAAGGAACCGTATGGTGGATGCATTCCCCAAGGAGAGACTTGAAACCAAATGGGATTTTGACAGATATGATTATGAACCATATTATCCATTCTTCTTCTGGCTGGCGTATAACTTCAAGACGCTCTATCTGCCCAGTGCCAGACATGAGGATGGAATAAGTACGGTTCTTCTTACCCCTGACGGCCAGGTTATCTGCCGTCACTCATGGTTTGCCAGGTTCTACAATACTCCAGACTGGGCAGTCCGTTTCTTTGAACCGGAGCGTGGCCGCCAGAAAGCGCGCATCGATGCCCTGATACATGAGACATACGCTGACCGTGGCCTGAAGGTTCCGGAATTCGGCGTGACAGACCATCTGGCCTTTTTATTTAATAAGGTGGTGCGCTGGACAATCAAGGTGCCGCAGAGAATAAGCCGATGGCCATATAAACTGAAGAAAAAACTAAAAAGGAAATAATATGTACACATCTGAGAATGGGCTCTATGTAGCTCATGGTCCAGAGGGACCGATTTCTATTTGTGGCCGCATGGCCAACCGTCATGGACTCATTGCCGGTGCAACTGGTACCGGTAAGACTGTAACCTTGCAGGTGCTTGCCGAGAGTTTCTGCCAGGCCGGAGTTCCATGTTTCATGGCAGATATGAAGGGCGATCTGAGCGGTATCAGCCAGCCGGGAAAGATGAGCGGTTTCATTGAGAAGCGCTCCAAGGAATTCGGACTGGGCACCCCAGATTTCCAGAGCTGTCCAGTACGTTTCTTTGACGTATTCGGAGAACAGGGACATCCTATGCGTACCACAATGTCAAACATGGGACCGCAGCTCCTGTCACGACTGCTTGGTCTGAACGACACTCAGGAGGGCGTCCTGAACATTGTCTTCCGTGTTGCCGATGACCGCGGCCTCCTGCTCATAGATATGAAGGATATGCGCTCGATGCTGAACTATGTGTCACAGCATGCATCGGAACTGACCGATACCTACGGAAATGTCAGCGCTGCAAGCGTAGGCGCAATACAGCGTGCCCTGCTTACTCTTGAAAACCAGGGTGCAGAGAAGTTCTTTGCAGAACCATCGTTCAATATCTATGACCTGCTTCAGTGTGAAGGTGGCAAGGGTATCATGAACGTGCTTGCTGCAGACAGGCTGATGCTCAATCCAAAGCTCTATTCGACATTCCTGCTCTGGCTGCTCTCTGACCTTTATGCTCAGCTTCCTGAGGTAGGTGATATGGATCTGCCTAAGCTTGTATTCTTCTTTGATGAGGCTCATACACTGTTTGCCGACACATCAAAGGCGCTGGTTGACAAGATTGAGCAGGTGGTTCGTCTTATCCGAAGCAAGGGTGTTGGTGTCTATTTCGTAACACAGAATCCGACAGATATACCAGAGTCTGTCCTGGGACAGCTTGGAAACCGCGTTCAGCATGCCCTGCGTGCCTACACTCCAAAGGATCAGAAGGCAGTACGTGCTGCCGCACAGACCTTCCGCGCAAATCCTGCATTCAAGACAGAGGACGCAATCCAGGAACTTGAGACCGGCGAGGCTCTTGTCTCATTCCTTGATGCAAAGGGCGCTCCGTCTGTGGTACAGCGTGCTCGCATCCTGTATCCTCTGAGCCAGATCGGTGCCATTTCTGCCGATGAGCGTACCCGAGCAATCAACTCTTCACGTCTGTTCGGCGTCTATGACAAGATAATTGACAGGGAGAGCGCGTTTGAGGTGCTGCTTGCAGAATCTGAGGCTCAGGCAAAGGCCGATGCAGAAGCACAGGCCCAGGCTGCTCAGGAAAAAGAGGCCCAGAAGGCAGCAAAGAGCTCAAAGACGCAGAAGTCCATTGGTTCCGCAATCCTCTCTGCAGCTGTCGGTGCAGCCATCAGCTCTGTCAGCAGAAGTGCGGGTACAATAGTTGCCAATTCAGTAACTGGAAAGAAATCAAAGGCAACAGGAAAGAGTGTAGCCGGTAAGGCTATCAGCTCTGCCACCAGTACTGCAGCACGAACCCTTACCAGGTCTATTCTGGGAAATCTGCTCAAATAATTTACGTGTTTTCTGAATCCGTTTTTAACATTTGCCCGTTGAGGTTATATTAATACCAAAGGACGAACAAAAACCAAGTTTCTATGAATATCACAAAGAGGGTTCTGACAGCTTCCCTGATAGCTGTTACCTGCCTGTCAGGTTATGCAAAGAAGGAGAAGACAGCTGCTCCTCTCTATGAGATCAAGTCTGGTGTAATGACTATTTCAACCAGCAGTGATATGGATTTTGCTGCATTTACACCACCTGCAGGTGTTGAGGGTATGGAAGGATTCAACTTTGACCCTACCAAGATGTCAACCAAGATTTATTTTGATGATTACGGACGTCGTAAGGCTACTGTTACCCAGAATGGTGACCGTATTACCCGTACAATTACCATTGACGGTTATACATACACCATTGATGAGGTTGCCAATACAGCTACAAAGATGGCTCCAATGAACTTTGGTGGCATGCGTATGCCAATGGGAGGCATGGGCGGTGCTTCTGAGTCTGCAGTAAACTGGCTGACTCTTGACAAGAAGACCATCAAGAGATTCAAGATCAAGGATTATGGCGAGGAGGAGATGTCTGGCTTCAACTGCGTAAAGTATTCATACAAGACAAACGTAATGAATGCCATGACAACAGAGACCTGGGTATGGGTTTACAAAGGAATTGAAATCAGGACTCAGACCAATACAGAATGGGCCAACACAGCTCAGACAGTTTCAGAGCTTGAAGTTGTTGACGTTCCAGAGTCAATCTTCCAGATTCCAGAGGGTTGCACCGTTACTGAAAGAAGCTTTGGCGGTGACTTTATGATGATGGGCGGCGGTGACTTTGGCGGCTTCGGAGGCGGCGGCTTTGGCGGCGGCGGTTTCGGAGGCGGCGGCTTTGGCGGCGGCGGTTTCGGCGGAGGTTTCTGATCCAAGACACCGGTAATAATAAAAAAAGGATGGCGATTCGCCATCCTTTTTTTGTGAATGATTTATTTACTTCTGGTAAAGGAATCGTTTGATACTCTTCTTTGGAGTCTTCTCAAACTCCTCTGTATGGATTCTGATCTGAGTAATCTGCTCATAGGCAGGCAGAGCCTGGTTGACCTCTTTCCTGTTCTTCTCCATCTCTACGGCAATCTGCTCCTCATTCAGACCGGCCTTCAGAGTCTCATCAAAGTCCGGATAGACCAGTGCAACAATCTTGTCCTTCTCAGAGATTACAACTGATTCAGAAACGTATGGCATGTTGTTGATGAGCTCCTCAATCTCTTCTGGGTAGATGTTCTGTCCTGAAGGTCCAAGAATCATGCTCTTGCTGCGTCCCTTGATGAAGATGTTTCCATCCTTGTCCATGACACCAAGGTCACCGGTGTAGAGCCAGCCATCCTTGTCTATTGTCTCTTCTGTCAGCTTCTCATTCTTGTAGTAACCAAGCATCACGTTTGGACCACGTGTGACAATCTCACCTGGAACATTCTCTGGATCTGAAGAAAGGATCTTTACCTCCATTCCGTATGCAGCCTGACCACATGATCCCGGAACAAAACTCTTCCAGTCACGATAGCCGATGATTGGAGCACACTCTGTAGCACCATAGCCAACTGTGAATGGGAACTTCACTGAGTACAGGAACTGTTCAATTTCTTTGTTGAAAGCAGCTCCGCCAAGAATAACCTCATAGAAGTTGCCACCGAATGAACTTACAAGCTGGTCACAGATCTTCTTCCTTATCTGGTCATTGATGATAGGCAATTTAAGAAGAGCCTTCATAGGCTGTGTCTCAAGCTTTGGAAGCACATTCTTCTTGATGATCTTCTCTACGACCAGAGGTACCGCTACTACAATCTTTGGCTTGACCTCCTGAAGTGCCTGGAAGATGATCTTTGGACTAGGCAGTCTTGTCAGGAAGTATATATGCATACCTATTGAGAATTCATAGAAGAACTCAAATGCAAATCCATACATGTGAGCCATAGGAAGCATTGATACTACGGTATCACCTGCATGCAGGTAAGGCAGAACTGTCTCTGCAAAATCATGATTGTTCTCAAGGGCACGATAAGGAATCATTACACCCTTTGAAAAGCCTGTTGAACCAGATGTATAGTTTATAAGGCAAAGAGCATTCGCATCAGTACGGCTCTTGTAATGAACGTCATCCTTGCTGAAATCCCTTGGATACTTCTTTCCGAAGAGCTCATTCAGATGATCACGTGTCTCATCAAGTTTTGGATCCCTTGAAACAACAACCTGGAACTGTTCCATGGTGATGATACCCAGGGCATCAGGCATTGAAGCCTCATTCAGGTTCTCCCAGATCTGCTCACCGCAGAACAGGAGTTTAGACTCGGAGTGATTGACGATATTGTGTACGTTGTCTGCCTTGAATTCGTGCAGGATTGGTACAACTACAGCTCCGTATGACATGGCTGCAAGACAGGTTACAGCCCAGTTTGAACTGTTTCTGTCACAGATTGCGATGCGGTCTCCTGGAACTACTCCTGTCTCTTCAAACAGGATATGAAGTTTTGCAATGTTAAGTGCTACATCCCTGAACTGGAGAGTAGAGCTCTTGTAATCGGTCAGAGCATCCTTGTTCCAGTTGCTTTTCAGCGCATTCTCAATTATTGCCTGAATGCTTTGGTTTATCATAATGTATTATGGGTTAATTTTCGGCGAAAATAACTCATTTTGACTTTTCCGGATAATATCTTTGCCCAAATATATTGCTGCCGATGCGCACAATGTTGCAACCTGTGCAAACTGCAATCTCGTAATCGCCGCTCATTCCGGCAGAAATCCTTGAAAACCAGTCTGCATCGGCAAAGAATCGGTCCTTGGCCTGAGTGTAGAAATCATATATCGCCTGAAAGTCCTGGCGTATTCTCTGCTCGTCGTCGGTATTGGTAGCCATGCCCATGACTCCGCAGATGCGAACGTTCTTCAGGTCACGCCAGCGCCCCTCTTCAAGCATGGCAGTGCACTCTTCTGGTGCAAAGCCGAATTTTGTCTCCTCGGCGGCCACATGCAACTGCAGCAGACAGTCTATGACACGACCGTTCTTCTCTGCCTGACGGTTAGTTTCGGCAAGGGCATCGTACGAATCTATGCCATGTATCATGGAAACGTATGGGGCCATCTGGCGTATCTTGTTCTTCTGGACGTGTCCTATGAAATGCCATTCAATATCCTTGGGCAGTTCATTGTATTTGGCAGTCATCTCCTGAACCTTGTTCTCACCGAATACGCGCTGTCCGGCATCGTACGCAGCCTGGATGGCAGCAGCAGGATGTGTCTTGGAGACAGCAACCAGGGTGACTCCTTCAGGAAGGGATTCCTTTATTGTCTTTATGCGGTCAGGAACGAATGACCAGTCTAAAATGTGTTCTTCCATTGTCTTGAGCAATTCTGAAGTACAAAACTACTAAACTATCGGCAGAAAAGAGTACCTTAGCACCCGATAAATGACAACCGGATGGTAGAGAGATTCATTGCAAGAAGGCTGTATGGTTCAACAGAGGGGGCGCGTGGAGGCTCACGTCCTGCAATCATCATAGCAACTGCAGGAATTTCAGTCGGACTTGTGGTCATGATAATTACCCTTGCGGTGTCACTGGGATTCCGCCATCAGATCAGGGAAAAGGTGACTGGATTCACCCAGCACCTGCAGATTAGCAACTATTATTCTGCACTGGGAAAGGACGAACAGCCCATCAGTTGCACAGACACGCTGCTGGCGCAGATATCATCACTGCCCTATGTTGACCACGCTCAGCGCTACATTGATAAGCCTGGAATCCTGCGCACGGACAGCGCATTCCAGGGGTTTATTCTGCGCGGTGCGGGACCGGAATATGATTTCAGTTTCTTTGAAAGCTATCTGAAAGAGGGAACTGTTCCCAATGTGTGTGATTCCGCCCAGACTCTTGAGTTCATGCTCTCACGCCATCTGGCTGACTGTATGGGAGTAAGCATAGGTGACCGTATTGATGTCTATTTCGTGCAGGATCAGGTCAAGGCACGCCGCCTTACACTGACAGGAATATATGAGACCGGTTTTGCTGAGTATGACCAGTACTACGCAGTCACAGATATCCGCACGCTGCAGAGACTCAACAACTGGAGCGGTGATCAGGTCATGGGCATCGGCATCGGACTCAGTGACGAAAAGTACCTGACGCCTTCTTATATACAGGTACGCGGAATCATGGATCCCTATGGCAAGGCCCATGATGAAACATATGCAATCCAGACCATGGAGCAACTGAACTCCGGCCTCTTTGCATGGCTTGACGTCCTGAACGTGAACGTGGCTGTAATTCTGATTCTTATGCTCGGCATTGCGGGCTTCACCATGATATCCGGACTGCTCATCATAATCTTTGAACGGACGCGTACTATAGGACTTCTGAAAGCGCTTGGAGCAGACAATGTGACTATAAGGAAGATATTCCTGCACATGTCTGCATACATAGTGGGACGCGGTATGTTGATAGGCGATGCAATAGGTATTGCAATATGCCTGATACAGCAGCATACAGGGCTTATTCCACTTGACGCCAGCAATTACTACCTGGACAGCGTCCCCATGGAGGTCAGTCTCTGGTGGCTGGTCATTCTGAACGCAGTCATGTTCCTGCTGTCAATACTCATGCTTCTGGGACCATCCCAGATCATTTCACGCATCAGTCCGGCAACCAGTATGAGATTTGAATAAAAACAGAACAATATATGGAAAAAACATTTGTCATCATCAAACCATGTTCCCTTCAGAGGGGACTAGTAGGAGAAATCCTTTCCCGCTTTGAAAAGAAAGGTCTCAAAATAGTAGCTCTGAAAATGTACAGATTCACTAAGGAAAAGTGCGCAGAGCACTATTCACATCTGGTATCAAAGCCTTTCTATCCAATAATAGAGAAGTCCATGATGGCTGCTCCGGTTATCCTTGTAGCCTTTGAAGGTGTTGATGCCGTTGAAGTAGTACGTCAGATGACCGGATCCACAAACGGAAGGAAAGCTCTTCCGGGAACTGTCCGTGGTGATCTTTGCATGAGCCACCAGGAAAATGTCATTCACGCCTCAGACTCCATTGAGAATGCCCAGGCTGAACTGGCACGCTTCTTCACTGCAGAGGATTTCTTTGAATATGATTCCCCACTGCTATCTTATCTGTACGCAGAAGACGAATAGTTAATAATAACTAAAAAAATATGTCGGTTAAGTGGTTTGAAGAAAAAGTGTTATGTTTGTAACTAAAATTTATAAATACAGAAATTATGGTAAATTTTAGAAAAGTATTGGCTGGTGTTCTAACCTTTTCCGCACTGAGTTGTACAAATGATTCTTTCGTGACCGTTGATTGGGAGTCTCAGGATGATGAAGTGGTTTTTGTGGTTGACAAATTAAGGAGCATTGATTTGCCCAACACCTGGAAGTCCCAGCTGGATTTTGCAAGAAGCGAGCATGGAACCAACAGGGGTGACAGTGCTATACTCCTGGTGGACTATAGCGTTATTGGAGTGATTGAGACAGAAGAGCAGCGCAGTTCTGTCGTTAAGCAGATTTTTTCTGATGAAATGTCTATATCACAGCCTGTTTTTAATAATAAAAGATTCTGCTTGATTGAAATAGGGGAATTGTTAGAGAACTGCGGTGGTAACGACATCGTGATATCCGGAATGAGGCACAGTGTTGATTCTCTTGTTCAAGTGGGCATGAAGACAGTAAAAGTCACATGGAAACAGTTTGATAAGTACTTCAATACCATTGCTGTTGTTTCTGACAAGACTGATGAAGTCATACATGACAATGTAGCATCCTTGACATCAATAAATGACAGAGACGTGAAAGGTGCTACATCGCTATCCCCATTCATGCCAAGAACTATGTCGTTTTCAGAGAATTCAAGCGGTGGTGTTGTGATATACAATACCACTATGGCAGACTCTTATGTGGATGCTACAGGCCAGACCAGGTGGAGTTATTCTCTTTCAATGACATCTATTTTTGGTACGGACGGATTACTTGTTTCAGATCCACACGCTGAGTCTTCATTTGGTTATAGTGGCGTATGGTCATGTTGTGCCATGTGTCAGGCCGTTGGCGGTATTTTAGGTCAGACCAATTATGCCAGCTATGCCTATGGCTGGGGGTATTCTCAGAGAAATGTTGTTTCCATCCGCTTCAATAATTACGTTTATGAAGTAAATGGAGCCGAAAATGTAGGTGCGGGTAACTTCTCTCACACCACAGCAATTCACTAAAATATCATGAGTAGGTTCAACATATCACTACCCATAATGGCCGTGTCATTCGTTGGCGCGGCTTTTTTCGCGGATGTTTTCGGAGGCATCGTTCCCATTGAGACTACAAGATATTATTTCCTTGCAGTCTGTTCCATCATTATGTCTGTGGTATTGCTCTGTGGACATAATCGTATCAGACTAGGGCGGTCTTTTGTATGTTCTTTGCTCTTGGCTCTGCTTGTCATCCTTTACTTTGTCATCTTCAGGACTCCATATATTAATTATGTGAAGTGCCTGTCTTTCCTGTGTTTGTTCATTTCCCTAGGCCAACTTAACAAAGAAGAACGCGCTAAACTGACGCTGTTGTTCCCTGTCATATCCTCTCTTTTCTGCATCATTCTCCTGTTCAGTAAACTCTTCAGACAGAGTATGGTGCTTTTTGAGGGTTATATGTGGTATGATAATATAGCCGGTCCGCTTCTTGTTGTAAGCATTGGAGTTGCCTTCCTCTTTCCTTTTCTGGCAGATTCAAGAGTCAGGATGCGGGTTCTGGCGGTTCTTCTTCTGCTGATGCATTTTTTCGTGGCTTTCATATTTCAATCCAGAACGTCACTGCTGTCAATGATAGTTGTATCATCTGTATATTGCTGGGTATCTTTCTCCAGATTTGACAGAAGGTTTATCATGCAGACTTCACTTGGTCTTATTGTGGTTGCCGCAATTGCTTTCTTTACGCTGATGATCAACAAGAGCGACTCCTCAGAGGGCAGATTGCTTATATGGAAGATAGCCATAGATGCATCGTTCTCTACACCTCTGTTTGGACATGGCCCAGGATCATTCCTGTCTGATTATATGTCGTATCAGGCAGCCTATTTTCAATATCCCACCAATATTCATCACGCAATGATTGCTGGAAACGTGTACCACCCATTCAATGAATTCATTCTGGTGTTTTTTCAATATGGATTTGTCGGTTTACTGGTGCTCTTTGCTGTAATTGCTTGTTTTGTATATAGTTACAGTGGGAATATCTCTACTATGCTGTGCCTGTTCGTCCTATTTTCTTATTCCTGTTTCTCATACCCGTCAAAATATGCATTTTTCTGGCTTACTTTGATGTTTCTTTTATCAGACATTGTCAATAGAGACGACAATGATCTGGTTTCAAATGAAAAAGCAAAGAAACTTGTGCTGGGATGTGCCATTGGCTCATTGCTGTGTATCACTGCTGCTGATCTCTCTTTCAATATTCGTTGGAAGCACTGTTATGATGAGTATGAACGTGATGCCCAGAGTTCTTTGAAAGAATACAGACAACTTTCCAGATACTGGAACAATGAACCTGGTTTCCTTTATAACTGGGCAATTTCCAATTACCAGTCACACAACTATAAGGCATGTATAGGCATTCTTGATGTTTGCAGATTGCACCTTGATGACTATAATGTTGAAATGTTATATGGCAATTGTCTTGAACAGATGAAAAGGTATGACGAAGCCCTGTTGCATTTTAATTCCTGCAGAAACATGTGCCCTTCAATGTTTATGCCGGATTATAAACTTTTTGAAATATACAGTCTTATCGGAGACTCTGCCAATGCCGTTTCTGCAGCAGAATCTCTTCTGGAGAAAATCCCAAAGGTTGAGAATAGTGCCTATAACGTCATGAAATCAATGGCAAACGACTATCTTGAAAGCCGCCAGTAGGAACCAAAGAAAATGGGATGACATCACAGTGTGCGATGCCATCCCATTTTCTTTGTCTGTTTCAGGGTCATTCCAGTGTAGAAGAGGAGCCTGGTAGTTTTCTCAGATTGTACTGTGAAGCCATGATCTCTCCGTATGCACCGGCAGATAGGATTGCCAGATAGTCACCTCGGTGGGTCTCAGCCAGCATGATGTCCTTGTCAAATACGTCTGAAGACTCACAGATAGGACCAACCACGTCATACTTCTCTTCCGGGCCTGTTGAAGAGATATTTACAATCTTATGGTGTGAGCCGTACATTGCCGGACGTACCAGGTCTGTCATTCCGGCATCGACAATCACAAACTGCTTGACGGTTCCTTTCTTGACGTATAGAACCTTTGTTATGAGGCGGCCGCACTGCGCAACTACGCTTCGTCCTAGCTCTGAATGAAGCTGCTGGCCTGCTCCAAGATTAAGGTGCTTTGAAAGTGTCTCAAAGTAACCTGCAAAGTCTGGGATAGGATTCTCTTCTGGGTTTTCATAGTCAATTCCAAGACCTCCGCCTACATTGATGTGGGTAGGGCGGAATCCTTCAAGAGAAAGCTGATCAAGCAACTGGTTAATTCTGTATGCCAGAGTCTCAAAGACATCCATCTGCAGGATCTGCGATCCAATGTGGAAGTGAAGACCGTCAAGCTTTATGCCTGGCATGCTCTGGGCACGCTTTACAAGGGCAGGCAACAGTTCAATGTTTATGCCAAACTTGTTCTCTGCAAGACCGGTTGTTATGTTTGCATGGGTGTGGGCATCAACGTTCGGGTTTACACGCAGGGCAATGGTTGCCTGCTTACCCATCTCAGATGCCATCTGGCTGATTACTTCAAGCTCAGGCTCTGATTCCACATTGAAGCAGAAAATACCGGCCTTGAGTGCAAGCTCAATTTCCCAGTCAGCCTTGCCGACACCGGCAAATACAATCTTTTCTGGGGCAAAACCTGCCTTGAGTGCTGCATCGACCTCACCACCACTTACGCAGTCAACACCGAATCCGGCTTTGCAGATGCGCTCCAGAACCATTGGGTTTGCATTTGCCTTGATTGCATAGTGTACATGGTAGTTAGAATGACTGCCAATTGCAGCCTTGATGGCCTGGAGAGTCCTGTCAAGCAGCTCCAGGTCATAATGGTAGAATGGGGTCTGTTTCATGGTTTTGTATTATTCCTTTCCGTTAAAGAGAACATCGCTCAGACGCTGTAGGGCGCGCTTCTTGTCTGATTCCTTGATGAGGAATGAGATGTTGTAGTTGCTGCCTCCGTAAGAGATCATGCGTACTGGAATATCCTTGAGAGCCTCCATGGCGCGTGACTCGAATCCAAGGTTCTCCCAGTCCATGTCACCTACAACGCAGATGATGCACATGTCCTGGTCAACTGTCACTGTTCCGTATTTCTTGAGCTCTGCAACGATCTCATTCAGATGCTTTGTGTCGTCAATTGACATTGAAACGCCAACCTCTGATGTGCAGATCATATCAATTGAGGTACGGTAGCTCTCAAATATCTCAAATACCTTTCTGAGGAAACCGTGAGCCAGAAGCATGCGGCTTGACTTGATTTTGATTGCGGTGATGTTGTCCTTTGCGGCAACAGCCTTGATCTTGTCTGCCTCGGTGGTGTTATTGATAAGGGTACCTGGAGCCTCCGGTTCCATTGTGTTCAGCAGACGTACAGGAATGTTTGCGAATTTAGCAGGCTGGACGCATGTAGGGTGCAGGATCTTTGCACCAAAGTATGCAAGCTCTGCAGCCTCCTCAAAATGCAGGTGACGTACGGCTTCTGTCTTGTCAACTACACGTGGGTCGTTATTATGCATTCCGTCAATATCGGTCCAGATCTGGATTTCGTCTGCCTTGATTGCAGCACCAAGGATTGATGCGGTATAGTCGCTGCCACCGCGTTTCAGGTTGTCAACGGCACCGCTCATGTTGCGGCAGATGAATCCCTGTGTTATGTAGATCTGGCATCCTGGGTTCTGGTCAAGCTGCTTTCTTGCGTTTTCTGAGATGAATTCCATGTCTGGCTCTTCATCGTTGTTTATGCGCATGAAATCAAGTGCCGGCAGAAGTGCGGCCTTGATGCCTGTCTCTGTCAGATAGCTTGTGACCATGAATGTTGAGATAAGTTCTCCCTGTGCCAGGATCTCCTTCTCCTGATCTCCGTCAAAGTTTGATGGAGAGAACGATGCCAGGAAGTCAAACTTGTCATCAATGAACTTCTGTACCTTATTCTTATATTGGTCTGTGCTGTACAGTTCTGCTACATGCTGTGTGTACTTTGTGCGCAGACGGCTGATTACGTCGCCTGCACCGGCCTTGTTGCCGCCATACAGGTACTGTGTGATCTCTACGAGTGAATTCGTGGTTCCGGACATTGCCGAGAGGACAACCAGCTTCTGCTGTCCATCTTCAAGAATAAGCTTGCAAACATCCTTCATTCTCTGTGGACTTCCAACAGAGGTGCCTCCAAATTTGAGTACTTTCATTATTCGTTATTATTTGTTTCTGTCTTGTTTGTTGCCGTCTCTTCAACAAGATGACGGTCGATGCATTTCAGCACGCGTCCCGGGTATTCCTCAAGCCACCCCGGATTGTGGGTTATCATGACAACCGCAGCACCGTTCTGGCGTACTCTGTGCAGAATCTCAATGATCTGACGTCCGGTTTCCGGGTCAAGGTTTCCTGTCGGCTCATCTGCCAGAATAAGCTTTGGGCTGTTCAGCAGGGCACGTGCAATGCTGATGCGCTGCTGTTCTCCGCCAGAGAGTTCATGAGGCATCTTGTATCCCTTTGTCTCCATGCCAACAAGGTCCAGGACTTCAAATATGCGCTGGCGCATCTGTTGCTTGCCCTTCCAGCCTGTAGCCTTGAGAACAAAATACAGATTGTCATAGACATTACGGTCTGTCAGCAACTGGAAATCTTGAAAAATCACTCCCAGCTGGCGTCTGAGAGCCGGAACTTTCTTCCTTTTTAGACGGGTCAGGTCCTCATCCAACACTACCGCATGACCGTCTGGACCACAGATAGGGTCCAGTTCTGCATACAGCGTCTTCAGAAGACTGCTCTTTCCTGATCCGACCTTTCCTATCAGATAGACAAAATCTCCCTCTTCAACTGAGAACGAGACCTGTCCAAGGACATGCATGTCTGCCTGACGGACTTCAACGTTCTGATAATCTATGACCTTCATTATGATGTCTTATTTGTGACGCTTGCGCAATTCTGTAGCAAGTTCTTCAATACGGTGTCCCTTTGATGTGAGCAGGACAATCAGGTGATAGATAAGGTCTGAAGCTTCATAGAGCAGACGGTCGTCTGTTCCGTTTGTGGCCTCGATCACTGTCTCAACAGCCTCTTCTCCGACCTTCTGTGCCATGCGGTTGACACCGCTCTTGAAGAGTGAAGTGGTGTATGACCCCTCTGGCATCTCCTGATAGCGCTTGTCAATGAAGTCCTGCAGATATGAAAGGAAGTTCAGGTCTGCCTCATTCTTCTCATTCCAGCATGTGTCTGCACCTGTATGACATACTGGGCCAACTGGATTCACCTTTATAAGGAGAGTATCATTGTCACAGTCATTCAGTATCTTTACCACGTTCAGGAAGTTTCCGCTTTCCTCTCCCTTGGTCCACAGGCGCTGCTTGGTGCGGCTGTAGAATGTAACCTTGCCCAGCTCAAGGGTCTTGTTGTAGGCCTCTTCATTCATGAAACCAAGCATCAGTACCTTGGCTGTTACATTGTCCTGGATAATGGCAGGAACAAGACCTCCCATCTTTTCAAAATCAATTGTCATATCAATAGTCTGTTTTACTTTTTACAATCTTACCGGTATTCCCTTGCTGTCAAGATAGCTCTTGAGGTCCGGGATACCTATTTCCCCAAAGTGGAAAACACTGGCAGCCAGTGCGGCATCGGCCTTTCCTGAAGTGAAGGCATCAAGGAAGTGCTCTTTAGTTCCGGCTCCACCCGACGCAATCACAGGGATAGGGACCAGGTCATACATCCTGGCCAGGGCATCATTTGCAAAGCCCTGCTTCACTCCGTCGTGATCCATGCTTGTGAAGAGAATCTCACCGGCACCACGGTCCGATGCCTCCTTTGCCCACTCAAACATGTCAAGTTCTGTCTCAATACGTCCACCGTTCAGGAAGCATCGCCATCCGGCAGGGGTCAGCTTGCCGTCGATAGCAGTGACACATACCTGGGAACCGAAGTTCTTTGCTATGTCGTCAATCAGCTGCGGATTCCTTATGGCGGCCGAGTTTACGGATACCTTGTCAGCACCGGCCCTGAGCAAACGCTCTACGTCATGGATCTCATGGATTCCTCCACCAACGGTGAATGGAATTGAAATCTCGGCAGCAATGCGCTCGACAAGTTCCGTGAATGTCTTTCTGCCTTCATGTGTGGCTGTTATGTCAAGGAACACAAGCTCGTCGGCTCCCTGCTGGCTGTACAGGCGGCCCAGTTCAACCGGGTCTCCGGCATCGCGCAGGTTGACAAAGTTCGTTCCCTTGACGGTGCGGCCGTCACGGATATCAAGACATGGTATTATTCTTTTTGCAAGCATCAGTCAACTAATTCTGTATTGTCTGCAGCCTGGTCATAGCAGAATGATGCAAGCTGCTCTAAAGTAATGTGTCCCTCATAGAATGCCTTGCCGACAATTGCTGCCGGAAGACCTGCTTTCTTCAGTTCTGTCAAGTCCTGCATGCTGCTTACACCGCCCGATGCAATCAGATGCATAGCAGGAAATTCCTGAAGGATGTTCCTGTAGAGATCCACGGCTGGTCCCTGCAGCATTCCGTCGCGGTTTATGTCTGTACAGAGAACCTGTCTTACTCCCTTTTCCGTATAATCCCTCAGGAATTCGGTAAGTCCAAGAGGACTGTCTTCCTTCCATCCGTTGACAGAGATGTTGCCGTTGCGTACGTCTGCTCCCAGAATGATTCTTGAAGGGCCGTACAGATGAAGCCAGCGCTCCAGTCTTTCCGGATGCTTTACGGCTGCACTGCCTATGGTGACCATGCTGGCGCCGTTCTCAAATGCAATTGCTAGGTCCTGGTCTGTCTTGACTCCGCCACCGAAGTCAACCTTCAGACCTGTCTGCGAGGCAATCCTGCGAAGAACCTGATGGTTTATGATGTGGCTGTTCCTGGCACCGTCAAGGTCAACCAGATGCAGGCGGTGAATGCCGTGTGACTCAAACATGCGCGCAATTTCAAGAGGATCTTCACTGTAGATCTTCTTGGTGTCGTAGTCACCTTTGGTAAGTCTTACGCATTTTCCGTCAAGGATATCTATTGCTGGAACTATCTCCATAATTCTTTTCTAAAGTTATAGTTCAAGGAAGTTCTTCAGTATTCTTTCACCTACGCTGCCGCTTTTTTCCGGGTGGAACTGAGTTGCGTAGAAGTTGTCCTTGTGGAGCGATGCGCTGAAAGGCACAATGTACTCTGTCGTTGCTGCCGTGAATTCACAGACAGGAACGTAGAAACTGTGAACGAAATAGACGAATTCCGGTTTTGAAAACTCCTTGAAGAGCGGTCCCTTGCAGTCTGTGATTGTGTTCCATCCCATGTGCGGAACCTTGTCCTGCCATGCTTCAGGCTGGAAACGTACCACTGGGACATCAAAGATTCCAAGGCAGTCTGCATCGCCCTCTTCTGAGTGCCTGCACATGAGCTGCTGTCCAAGGCAGATACCCAGAACCGGCTGTGTCAGACTCTTCAGGATGGTGTCCAGACCATGTGAACGAAGGTACTGCATTGTGGTTTCTGCTTCTCCTACACCAGGGAAGATTACCTTGTCAGCGCTACGCAGCAGTTTCTCGTCATCGGTGATGATTCCTTCTGCTCCAAGCCTCTCAAGGGCATGGCTGACAGATCTGATGTTTCCTGCGTTGTATTTGAGGATTGCTATGCTCATTATGGTATTCCGACTAAGTCACTTAGAGTTTTCAAGGCGCGAAATTACAAATTAATAATTAAAAAGAGTAACTTTGCGGTCCGTAATCAGAAAGTATATGAATCAGAAATTTGCAGAACGTAGCCAGCTTGACCTTTCACAGGTTAACAAAGATGTCTTGAACGAATGGCTCAAGGAGGATCTGTTTGCACGCAGTATAAAGGAGAGAGAGGGATGTCCGTCATTTGTTTTCTATGAGGGACCTCCATCTGCCAATGGCATGCCGGGTATCCATCATGTCATGGCTCGTACCATCAAGGACTGTTTCTGCCGCTACAAGACCATGTGCGGATTTCAGGTCAACCGTAAGGCTGGCTGGGATACCCATGGACTTCCTGTAGAGCTTGGCGTTGAGAAGAATCTGGGCATTACCAAAGAGGATATAGGCCATAAGATTTCTGTTGACGACTACAACATGAACTGTCGTACAGAGGTCATGAAATACAAGGAGCGCTGGAGTGAGCTTACCCAGAAGATCGGTTACTGGGTGGACCTGGACAATCCATACATTACTTATGACAACCGCTACATTGAGACACTGTGGTGGCTGCTCAAGCAGCTGCACGGCAAGGGCTTCCTGTATAAAGGCTATACCATCCAGCCATATTCGCCGGCTGCCGGTACCGGGCTGTCAAGCCATGAGCTGAACCAGCCAGGCTGCTACCGTGACGTCAAGGACACGACAGTGACCGCCCAGTTCGTCATGACTGACCCTAAGCCAGAGATGACAGGCTGGGGCACACCGTGTTTCCTGGCTTGGACCACAACTCCATGGACACTTCCTTCAAATACCGCACTCTGCGTAGGCAACAAGATTGACTACGTAGCAGTCCGCACATACAACATGTACACCGGTCAGCCTGTCACTGCCATCATGGCCAAGGAGCGTGTTAATGCATACCTTGATCCAAAGGGTGCAGAACTTCCTCTGGACTCATACAAGCAGGGTGACAAGGTTATTCCTTATCAGATTGTTGCTGAGTACAAAGGTTCTGACCTGGTAGGCATGCATTATCAGCAGCTTTTCCCATGGGTAAAGCCTGTGTTCAAGGATGAGGATGGAACAATCAAGACCAGCGATGCCGGTTTCCGTGTAATTCCTGGCGATTACGTAACTACCGAGGACGGTACAGGTATCGTACACATTGCTCCAACCTTTGGCGCAGACGATGCCTTCGTTGCCAAGGCAGCCGGTATCCCGTCACTCTTCATGATCAACCGCAAGATGGAGACCCGTCCAATGGTTGACTTTACCGGCAAGTATTGGATGCTTGACGAACTTGATCCTTCATTCGTTGAGAACTGCATCGACCAGAATCTCTACAAGGAGTATGAGGGGGCATACGTCAAGAATGCTTATGATCCTAAGTATAACAAGGACGGCAAGTATGATGAGGCTGCTGCCCAGAAAGATGAGGACCTGAATGTTGTCATCTGTATCCGCATGAAGCAGGCAGGCCTTGCATTCAAGAGAGAGAAGCACGTGCACAACTACCCACATGGCGGGCGTACAGACAGGCATGTGCTGCATTAGCCTCAGGACAGGTGGCTCATCAGGGACAGGTCGACGAAGGAGAGCATGATTACTCTCAACCAGAGCATCAAGTGGAAGCCGGAGTCAACCGGTACCGGAAGATTCGGCAAGTGGCTTGAGAACCTTAATGACTGGAACCTGAGCCGTTCACGTTACTGGGGTACTCCGCTGCCTATCTGGCGCAATGACAGTGGCGATGAGATCTGTATCGGTTCTGTTGAGGAACTCTATGCAGAGATAGAGAAGTCTGTTGCTGCTGGTGTAATGAAGGCTAATCCGTTCAAGGAGAAGGGCTTTGTTCCTGGCGTATATACTGCCGAGAACTATGACAGGATTGACCTGCATCGTCCGTATGTTGATGACATTGTGCTTGTTTCTGAGGCCGGTCGTCCAATGAAGCGTGAGCTTGACCTGATTGACGTCTGGTTTGATAGCGGTGCCATGCCGTTTGCCCAGATGCACTACCCGTTTGAGAACAAGGAACTGATTGACAGTGGCCGTGTATATCCGGCAGATTTCATTGCAGAAGGCGTTGACCAGACCCGTGGATGGTTCTATACGCTGCACGCAATCTCAACTATGGTACGCGGCAGTCAGGCTTTCAAGGCTGTCATCTCAAACGGTCTTGTTCTTGACAAGAACGGCAACAAAATGTCAAAGCGCCTTGGCAATGCCGTTGACCCATTCGGCGAGATTGAGAAGTTCGGCAGCGACCCTCTGCGCTGGTACATGATTACCAATGCCCAGCCTTGGGATAACCTCAGGTTTGATGAGGAGGGTGTAAAGGATGTTGTCCGCAAGTTCTTTGGAACCGTTCACAATACATACAAGTTCTTTGCCCAGTATGCCAATGTTGATGGCTTCAGCTATTCTGAGCAGGAGATTCCTGTTGCAGAGCGTCCTGTAATGGACCGCTGGATACTGAGTGAGCTGAACTCTCTCATCAAGGAGGTCAGGGCCAGCCTTGATGACTATGAGCCAACACTTGCATTCCGTCTGGTAACAGACTTTGCAAATGACTATCTGTCAAACTGGTACGTTCATCTGACACGTGACCGCTACTGGGGCAGCGCAATGGATCAGGACAAGCTTGCTGCTTATCAGACCCTTTATACCTGTCTTGAGACAATGTCACTGCTGATGGCTCCTATAGCTCCGTTCTATGCTGACCAGCTTTTCCGTGACCTGAATGCTGTTACCGGTCGCAACACTGCAGATTCGGTTCATCTGGCCAAGTTCCCGGAGTGCGACGATTCAATTGTTGACAAGGAGCTTGAGACCCGTATGGAGCTTGCACAGAAGATCACTTCAATGACTCTGGCTCTGCGTAAGCGTGACGACGTGAAGATAAACGTGCGCAAGCCTCTGCAGAAGATTCTGATTCCTGTCACTGAAGAACTCCGCAGCCATCTTGAGCCTGTCAAGGAGCTTATCCGTGGCGAGGTGAACGTAAAGGAGGTTGAGTTCGTTGAGGGTTCAACGAATGTCCTGGTCAAGAAAGTTAAGTGTAACTTCAAGATTCTTGGCAAGAAGTTCGGTCCTCTGATGAAGGGTGTGGCTGCTGCTGTCCAGCAGATGAGTCAGGAAGAGGTTGCCCAGCTTGAGAATACAGGCAGCTTTACCTTCAATATCAATGGTACTGATGCTACTATCGATACTACAGAGGTTGAGATCTTCAGCGAGGATATCCCAGGATGGGTAGTGTCAAATGAGGGTACTCTTACCGTTGCGCTTGATATCCAGCTGACCGATGCCCTTAAACGTGAGGGTATTGCCCGTGAGCTCAAGAAGAGAATCCAGGATCTGCGCAAGTCAACCGGTCTTGAGATTACAGACCGCATCAGCGTTCAGATTTCTTCAGATTCAAGCACCGATGCTGCAATCCTTGAGTATCAGGAGTGGATCAAGGAGCAGGTTCTTGCAAACTCCCTGACACTGGTTGCTGACATGCAGCAGGGTGAAGAGGTATCGTTTGATGAGTACAGATTGCGTATTCTTGTAACTAAAGATTGATATATCATGGCAGAAAAGACTCGTTATTCAGATGAGGAACTTGCTGAGTTCCGCGCTCTGATCATGGAAAAACTTGAAATGGCTCAGCGTGATTATGATGCTTTGAAGGCATCGCTCATGAATACTGACAACAACAGGATAGATGATACGTCGCCTACCTACAAGGTTCTTGAAGAGGGTGCCAACACACTCTCAAAGGAGGAGACGATGCGTCTTGCCCAGCGTCAAATGAAGTTCATACAGTCTTTGCAGGCTGCCTTGGTAAGAATTGAGAACAAGACTTACGGAATTTGCCGTGAGACAGGTAAGCTGATTCCTGCGGCAAGATTAAGAGCCGTGCCTCATGCAACCCTGTGCATTGAGGCCAAACAGAAAAAACATTAATCTGATGACAGATATTCAGAACGCCCCCAAGACGGGCAATCAGGGCAGGATTGCGGCTGCAGTGATAGTTGCAGTCCTGCTTATAGACCAGATTGTAAAGATACTGGTCAAGACCAATATGGGACTGGGAGAACAGATCCGTATTACCAACTGGTTCTACATAATGTTCGTTGAGAATAATGGAATGGCCTTTGGACTTGAACTGATAGGCAAGCTGTTCCTTTCCCTGTTCCGGCTTGTTGCGATAGGTGCGTTCTGCTGGTATCTGAAGAAGATTGTAAACAAGGGATTCCCGAATGGGTATATTATAACAGTAGCCGCTATCGTGGCTGGCGCTGCCGGTAATCTGTTTGACTGCATCCTGTATGGTCAGATTTTTTCTGCCAGCGGAATTGGAGCGGGAAATGTAGCGGATTTCGTGCCGTTCGGACAGGGATATGCCCCTGTATTCTATGGAAAGGTCGTTGACATGTTCTACTTTCCGTTGTGGACCTGGCCGGATTGGGTTCCTTTTCTTGGCGGCGGTATCTTCTTCAGCCCCATTTTCAATGTGGCAGATTCCTTCATAACCTGTGGAATCTTTGTAATACTTCTCTTTTATACAAAATATGTCAATGCCGGTCTGACATATCCTCCGGTTGAGACAGAGCCTGAACAGAAGAATGAAGAGTAGGGTACTGGTTCTGCTTGTTGTTACCATGCTGCTTGCTGGGTGCAGACTGCATCGGCCCGATGGAGTCCTGTCTCCGCACAGGATGGAGAATTTCCTGTATGATTTTCACCGAGCTCAGGCTCTGGCAAATGATCTTCCTGTTGCAGAAAGGTACAAGCGAGAGCTGATGTACAGTTATGTCTATGAGAAGAACAAGGTTTCTAAGGATGAGGTTGATGCATCGCTTGTGTGGTACACCAGAAATCCCAAGGAACTCTCAAACATCTATGCCAATATAGCGTCAAGGATTGAAAAAGACCGTGATGTCACTTCTAACCAGCTTGAGAAGATTGAGAAGAAGTCATTCAGCGTGGTTGCCGGTGATACGGTTGACTTGTGGTATCTGCGTCCCGTCCAATTGCTGAATGCAAGCAAGAGGTACAACAAGGTGCTGTTTGATATTCCGGCAGATACAAGCTTCCATGCCTCTGATCTTCTGAAATGGAAATTCAACTGCACATTCCTTGGAGAGTGCCCGGACAGTGTTGCCCCTTCTGTATATCTGTCACTCTCTCTTGTTTATGGCAGTGATAGCGTCGTGACCGTTGACAGACTGTCTAGTTCTTCTATCATTGACAGTCTTGAGATCAGGGCGGACAAGACTGTTCCCCTGACGCGTGTACGTGGTATGATCTGTTATGTGGATTCTGCCCGGAACAATTCAATGACTCTTCTGGTGGGAGCGCTCAGTCTTGACCGAATTCACAGACCCGGAAGCAAGGCCATAGAAGGTCGCCCTGGACTGCGGATTCAGGAGACCGACAATACTATAGTTCCATAGCACGCTTTCTGAATTCAGAGCAGATGATGGCAGTTGCAATTGCAACGTTGAGTGATTCTGACGTTTCTCTGCCCTCCGGATAATTAGGTATTGTAAGCTTTTCCGTTACAGCCTGCTCAATGGCTGGGCTTATTCCCTTTCCTTCGTTACCCATTATTATGAGTCCCTTCTGCTGGAGCGGGCTGGTGTATATGTTTTTCCCGTTCAGGAAAGTTCCGTAAACAGGAGTTCTGCCAGCCAGTCTGTCAACTGCTTTCTGAAGGTCAATGTAGTGGAGGCTGACGCGTGCAAGAGCTCCCATGGTAGCTTGGACAGCCTTTGGGTTGTATATGTCTGCAGTCCCCTTTGAACAGAATATGTGGCTTATTCCGAACCAGTCTGCAAGCCTGACAATGGTTCCCAGATTTCCCGGGTCCTGAACGTCGTCAAGAGCCAGGCACAGTTCTTTCTCTGCAATGCTCACGTCAGTATTGTCTTCCGGTATGCGGAAAAGAGCCAATACCTGCTGTGGATTCTGAAGCAGGCTGGCGCTTTTCAGTTCCTGAGGCGTCACGGTCTCTTTCCTGTCTGCTTTTATCCTTGGGTTTGATGCCATCCATTCTTCAGTTGCTACAAGCAGGCTGCAGTGGAGATTCCCGGCCAGATCGCCCACAAGTTTGGGCCCCTCTGCAAGGAATTCACCGGATTCTGTGCGATATTTCCTTACTGCAAGTGAATGTATATGGCTGATTATGGATTTACTGAGCATGTGCTTCTGTTATTAGTGGATTGACAGATGCAAAAGTAAGCTCTTTTTCCGGAATAATAGCCAAAGATTGACTACCTTTGTGGAAATAGTAGGATTATGCCTAGGCCGAAATTTCTGAAAATATTGTCTCTGTTGTCTGTCATGCTGATGGCTTCTTGCTCGGTTTACAGATATGTTCCTGAAGGAGAATACCTTCTGGACGATGTCAGCGTGCAGATAAGCGGGCATCAGGTTGAAGGTGCATCATACTACAAGTCACTCTCGTATCAGAGTCCCAATACCCGTTGGTTCCGCCTGTTCAGAATTCCATTGAGGGCTTATGCCCTTTCCGGGCATCGTGCAGATACCGGTCGCAGGTCAATCTTCCGCAATGTCGGTGAGGCGCCGGTAATCTGTGATACAACTCTGTGCGATGCAACTGTGGCAGACATATTGCGTTCTCTGTCAAATTCCGGCTACATGAAGGCCCAGGCATCGTACACTCTAAAACATCATAGACGTCCTAAGGTTGAGGTTCAATACAACATTGAAAGCGGTGAACCATACGTAATCAGAAATCTGGCAAGTGTAATTCCGGATCCTGCAATCCAGGACATCCTGTCAGAGGATAATGATAAATTGATTTTTGAAGGCATGCCTCTGGATGCCACTGTGCTGAACAAGGAGAGAACCAGGATAACTTCACTCCTTCAGCAGTGTGGCTACTATCGGTTCAATAAGGAGTGTATATCTTTCCGTGCTGACACGCTTGCTGGATCCTATGATGTGAAGCTGACCATGTTCGTTGCTCCGTATGGAACTGACCAGGATGGAACAGTCCTGTCATACCCCCAGTACACGATAGGCAATCTGGACTATGTCTTTGCAGATAATATGAACTTCTCTTCAGATTATCTGTCAGTGATGAAGCATCTTACGCTCAATGACTACAATGTATTCTTCAGTGAGGCTCCGAATCTGAGAAGCAAAGTGCTGGAGTCACATTCCTACCTGAGGCCTGGTATGGTGTACAATCCGGATTCTGTGACAACGACATACAACTCTCTTTCCAGACTTGGATTGCTTAAATATACCAATATCCAGTTTGAGGAGTCTTCCGTGCCGGGAGTTCTGGACGGCAGAATCTTCATGGTCTGCAAACAGAAGCATTCTTTCAGCTTTGAAATTGAGGGAACCAATACTGCCGGTGATGTGGGTGCGGCATCGTCACTCTCTTTCGTTGACAGGAATCTTTTTCATGGCTCTGAGCAACTTACCCTGAAGCTTAGAGGTGCGTATGAGGCTATTTCCAATCTGCCGGGCTATTCCAATGAGAACGGTTACAAGGAGTATGGCGTTGAGGTGAATCTTGATTTCCCGGAATTCCTTGTGCCATTTGTCTCGTCAGATGTCCAGAGGAAAAGTCAGGCAACATCGCAATTCAGTGCCAAGTTCAATTCTCAGGACCGTCCTGAGTTCAATAAGTCTGTATTCTCTACAGGATGGAGTTACCTCTGGAGCCATGGTACACAGCGTAGTCATAGGTTTGACGTGCTTGAATTGAACTACCTTGTGGTTCCCTGGATTTCTCCTAATTTCCGGACAGAGTATCTTGATGTGATAAGTTCCAAGAACTCTATCCTTAAATATAACTATGAGGATCTGCTGATTTCCAAGATTGGCTATACCTATTATTTTTCTAATGCATCGTTCTCCGGTTCCAGACGTCTGCAATATTCGCTGCGTCTGAATTTTGAGAGCTCAGGAAATGCCCTTTATGGTATATCAAAAGCGCTTGATGCCGGCAGGAATTCCAACGGACAGTATGAAGTCCTTGGAATTGCCTTTGCCCAATATGTCAAGCATGATCTGTCCTTCACTTCAAACCTGAAACTTGATGCAAGGAATAATCTTCTTTTCCATGCAGAATATGGCGTGGCGGCCCCATACGCAAATTCTACCAGTTTGCCTTTTGAAAAACGCTATTTTGCAGGCGGTGCCAACAGCGTAAGAGGATGGGCTGTACGCGAGCTTGGCCCTGGAAGCTATATGGGTAATGATAAGGTCATTGACTATATCAAGCAGTCTGGTGATATCAAACTGTTCTCAAGTATTGAGCTCAGGTCGCATCTGTTCTGGAAGATAAACGGTGCCCTTTTTGTGGATGCCGGTAATATATGGACCATACGTGAATATGAGGAGCAGCCTGGTGGCTGTTTTGGCTTTGATACATTTGCAAAGCAGATAGCCGTTTCGTACGGAGCAGGTCTCAGACTTGATCTGGGATTCCTGGTTGTCAGGCTTGACGGCGGTATGAAAGCCGTCAATCCGGCATATTCAAGTGGAGAGAACAGATATCCTGTAAAGAATCCTGATATGGACAGGGATTTTGCCTTCCATCTGGCAGTAGGTTATCCGTTCTGATAAGTTGAAGTAAAAAGAAAAAAGATATGAGAATCAGATTTATGAGTTTGGCCAGTGGTAGCAGTGGAAACTGCTACTATCTAGGAACAGACAGCTATGGAATACTGATTGATGCAGGAATTCCATTCAAACAGATTAAACAGACTCTTTCAAATTACGGTGTCTCGTTTGACAAGGTGAGAGCAGTTTTCGTGACTCACGACCATGCTGACCACATCAAGTCTCTGGGTAATCTGGGGGAAAAATCTTTTCTGCCTATTTATGCCACAAAGGATACGCATCGTGGTATAAACAACAACTATTGCATGACTGAAAAACTTAGGACTTGCATCAAGTATGTTGAAAAGAATGTTCCACTGCAGTTCAATGATTTTGTCATTACTCCTTTTGAGGTTCCGCATGATGGAACTGACAATGTCGGCTATTTTATTGATGCTGCAGGAAAGCGGTTCTGTTTTGTAACGGACCTGGGTCATATTACAGAAAATGTGGCAGAGTACGTCTGCAAGGCAGAGTATCTTATCATGGAGGCTAACTACGATGAAGATATGCTCCGTATGGGTCATTATCCTCAGTTCCTTAAAGATAGGATTACCAGCCCTTTTGGACACTTGAGCAATCGTACTACGGGCGAGTTTCTTGCAAAGAATATTACTGAGGATCTGAAATATATCTGGCTGTGTCATCTTAGTGGAGAAAACAACCATCCAGACCTTGCGTATAAAACTGTAGAGTATCAATTGCGTGGAGTAGGGGTAATACCTGGAAAGGATGTCCAGCTATGTGCTCTGAAACGTACCACACCGTCGGACCTTTACGTGTTTGAGTGATTTAATGGGGACAGGTCATCGCCAGGCGATGACCTGTCCCTCAACTGGCGAGGGACAGGT
>JAKSIY010000069.1 GCA_024398535.1 Bacteroidaceae bacterium | reverse complement strand
GCGCTTGAGTTGCTCTGCTTTGAGCCATAGATGACGGCATCGACAAGTACGTCTCCGTGATAGAGTGCTATTGCGCCGGCCTTGGTTGAATAGGTGTAGCTGTAGTTTCCGTCGGTAGCAATTCCGGCAGCAGGACCTGAGATGGCATCGCCGCTCATGTGGTCATACTTCAGTGCCGGGGTGAACTCTATGCCGGTGCCGGGGGCCCATACGTCAACCTTTGCAATCTGGTCAATGGTAAGTGGCTTGTCAATCTCAACTATGCCTGGCTCATGTGGCTGTGCAGTCTGGCCAAAGCGTCTGGGCTGTGGGGCCTGAGATACCTTGATGACCTTGGTTATTTTCCTTACCTCTTTTCTCTGACCGGTGCTGATGGTGATTTCCATGCCTTCGCTCAGGTCAGCTGTGACTTCAAGATTCAGGGTGGTGTCACCGGCCTTGGCTGGGCTTGTAAGGATTGTCTGTGTTGCTGCGCTTCCAACCTTGGTAAGTGTCACCTCTTCATATTTTCCACCCAGGTCTATGCCGATTTTCTGGCCTGCCTGCAGTCCTGCGACTGATGTGACGGGCAGGTTGGTGCTTCCTGCCTTGAAGACTCTCTTTGGATCAGTTGAGACCGGGATGAATATCTTGGTGAGTGGGGCTGCATCAAATTCCAGGGCCTGGGCATTGGGGCGCAGTACCATGAAACTGCCTGCTTCAATCTTTGTGCCTGCAGGGAGTCTGGCGGCGCGTACGGGTGCCCAGCCGCTGCGGGTTATTTCAACTTCCCAGCCTGAAAGGTCAACCGTTTCACTGGAAGAGTTGTAAAGTTCAATGAACTGCTCGCTGCCAAGGCTTATCTCATTGATGCTGACTGGCGCTGCGCTGCGTATCCTGAATGATGAGCTTTCTGAAATGCCATCCCACATTGCTGTCACCTTTGCAAATCCGGCAGCATCAGTTTCTGGGCCAAGAATGGTAAAACTGGTCTTGATGGTTTCTCCTGGCTGAATGGCCTTTGATTCCTTGACTGGGGCTGGCTGTGCAGACCATCCTTCCGGAACGGCAAGCTTCAGTTCAATGTCGTTGATGACCTTGTCGGTGGTGTTGCGGAAGGTAATGTCAAGTGTCTGCGGTTCTCCCTTGCGGAATGTCAGCAGGCGTGATGCCTGGATGGTCTGTTCTTGGTATCTTGATGCAGCAATGTTTGCCTGGACAGCCTGTACAGCCTGCTCGGATGGGTAGCCTATGGTCATAGCACCCTCGTAGAAGGTTCCTGATGAACCGTTTCCGTTGTCGCCGCCGTTTGCAAGCAGCAGACCGCCCTTCTTGCTCATTGGGAAGTATCCCTCATTCGGATCCGGTGAGTCGGGACGAACGCCTTCATAATAGGTGATGACCTCAGGCTTTGTGGCATCGCCGCCGCGCAGGTCCCACTGGTTGCCGCCACCTCCGTTCACGAAGGCCGATACAAAGCGCCAGTCGGTGATAGCCGGGACGTCGTTCTTCTTGGCGTTGAAACCTGAGAAGAGGCCGGCCTCCATGTCGGCCATGATCCATGGGCCATCGTCATTTCCGCTGCCCCAGTTAGTAGATGTGCCGAAGTAGGTGGTCTCCATTGTGCCTCGGCCTACGGCCTTTCCGTTGGTCGATGAGTTACCGTAGTCAAAGCAGCAGCCACTGTCAAAGTGGGTTCCGTCAACTACGTAGTAGATTCCCTCGGGTTCGTCGTTGATGGCCAGATATGAGGCATTGTTGTTCCTCAGGCCCATGCCCGGCATGAAGTATGCGCCATAGACCTTGTGGCCGTTCAGCACAGCTGGAGCCATGTCGGCAATAGGCAGGGTGTTGAATTCACCCTTGGCAGGTCCAAGGAATGTGCCCGGGTCTGCCTGGCCCAGGTCATTGCCGTGGCCGGTCTGGTCGTAGATGATGGTGATGTAGCCTATGGTACCCTCAAGGAATGCATCCTGTGCCGCAGCATCGGCATAACCGCCCTTGACGGTTCCTATGTCAAGGGTCTTGCCGTCGGATTCACGCATGACCTGGTATAGCGGGCCGTGGTACTTGGAATAGAGCTGCCTGGTTGTGCTGTGGGCTGCAACGCATTCAGTTCCATACTTTTCATATATGTCACAAGGTCCCTGGACCTTTCCGGCACAGCTTGCAAGTGCTACGCCTGCAAGCAGAAGGGGGAATCTCTTCATAATGTATCTTGTCAGAATCTGAAACTTGGCATAGGCTGCAGCTTGTGCAGGTTGGCCCTGTGCATGCGGTCAATCTTGTCAACCTTCAGGCCCTCGGCCTCATTGCCATGGACAAATCCTTCAGGAGCTTTGCCTGTGCGTATGTAGATGTCAAGCTCTGCGTATGTGAAACCAATCTTCTCCTCATCTGGACAGCTGTGTGGGAGGCCGTCATCCGGTGTTTTGTGAACCCACTCGTATGGGACTCCAAGATAGTCACCGATGGCAAGGACCTCAGTTACGGTCAGGTTAGCAAGGAGAGAGAAGTCTCCGGCTCCGTCACCGAACTTGGTGGCGTAGCCGATGTAGTCTTCTGACAGGTTACAGGTATTCACTACGCGGGCGTTGTTGGTCTGGCCTATGGCATAGAGCGTTGCCATGCGTACGCGTGGCGGAATGTTCTGTATGCTTGCCTTGGTCAGCTCTTCTCCTGCATCGGCAATGGCATTCATCAGTTCCTGGCATGCCTTGCCGACATTGACTGTGTACATCTTGATGCCCAGCTGGCTGCAGATTCTGTCTGCATCGTTCAGCGACTGGCTTCCCTGGGGCATGGATACTCCAATTACCCTGTCTGGGCCCAAAGCCTTGGCAAGAACTGCAGCTGATACGGTCGAGTCCTTGCCTCCGCTCATACCAAGCACGGCCTTTGTATCAGGGCCTGCCTGGGCAAAATATTCCTTTGTCCACTGAATCAGTGCCTCTGCAGTCTTTGCTGCATCAAAAGTGTAACCTGTTTCCATATTATACCTCTTTGTTTTTGACTACGGATTCGTAGTATGAAACATAGTCGTCACGGTTTTCACTTGCCATCCATGCCATTGCTGAACGTGGGTGGTCATTCTGTGAACCGGTAATCATGTAAGGAATGAAGTAGCCCCAGCTGATATCTTTCTGCAGTGGCTTGATGTAGTCCTGGATGCAGCGGAGCACCGGAACCATGTCATACTTGGGATTCTTGAGGAATGACAGGAGCAGCTCAAGCGGGCAGTTTCCTGCGCCACGGCCAATTCCGAGCATTGTGGCATCGAGCATGCTTGCGCCCTTTCTGATGCACTCTATGGTGTTGGCGAATGCAAGCTGGGTGTTGTTGTGTCCATGGAAACCAATCTGCTTGTCCGGAAGTGCGGCTATGTACTTGTCCATCAGGCTGTGGATGTCCTCAGAATAGAGGCTGCCGAAGCTGTCAACCAGGTAGAAGGTTCCAATACGTGACTCTGCAACGTCTGCCAGAACCTGCTCAAGAGCCCGGTCGCTGACCTTTGACACTGCCATGAGATTGATGGTTGCCTCGTAGCCTTTGTCCATTACGTGGTGTGCAAGCTCAATTGCTTTGTCAATCTGGTAGTCGTAGCAGGCAACACGGAACAGGTCAACGACGCTTTCTGACTTTGGACGGATGTCGTCAAACTTGATACGGCCTATGTCTGCCATTACAGAGATCTTCATGTTGGTGTTGTTCTCGCCCATAATCTCCCTGAGATCGTTTTCTGCGCAGAATTTCCAAGGTCCGAATTCTGTGCGCGGGAACTGATCCTCACTGCTTATGTAACCAATTTCCATGTAGTCAACTCCGGCTGCGACACAGGAGTCATATACATTCTTGACCAGCTCTTTGCTGAACTGCCATTTATTCATTAATCCGCCATCGCGGATGGTGCAGTCAAGCACCTTGATGTTTTTCTTGAACATATCGATTTTTGATTTGGGCTCAAAATTAGCAATAATAGTTTACCTTTGTGGAAAAATAAGCATTGAAATAACTTAAAGACTATGCGAAAGATACAAACAACGGTGGCTGCGCTGTGCTCAGCCCTTATTTTTTCAACTATGAGCTGCGTTGACAAGACAGAAGAGACCTTGGCTAACTACATAGGTCCTTCAGAGATGAAAATTGAGAACGGAGTCATGACACCCCAGGTGCTCCTGGCCATGGGACGTCTTACTGATCCACAGCTGTCTCCTGACGGTGAGAAGATCCTGTACGGTGTAAGCTATACCTCAATTGAGGAGAACCGTTCCTGCAGGAACCTGTTCATCTGCAATGTTGACGGAACCGGCAAGGTGCAGCTTACACAGGACGGCAAGAGCATTTCAAATGCCCGCTGGTCACTTGACGGAAAGTCCATCTATTTCATCCAGGGTGGTCAGATGTGGTCAGCAGAACTGAATGGTAACAGCCTGGGACGCAGGACCAAACTGAGCGACGTGGCATCGGGAGTAGGGGAATTCAAGCTTTCTCCGGACCAGACCCATGTACTCTTCATCAGCACCATAAAGAATGAGAAGCTGCAGCAGCCTGCAGACATTGATCCGACTCTTGACAAGGCTAAGGCCTATGTGACAGAGGACCTGATGTACCGTCACTGGGACCATTGGGTAACAGAGACTCCTCGTACTTATGTGGCTGCCATGGGCAACGGAATGATTACACTTGACTCATCAAAGGATATCCTTGGAAGTGAGCCGTATGAACTTCCTACCGAGCCGTTTGGCGGTGCTGAGCAGCTTGACTGGTCTTCTGACGGCCGTTACGTGGCATATTCCTGCCGCAAGCACATGGGTAAGGAGTATGCATTCAGCACCAACTGCGGAATCTTTGTGTATGACGTTGAAACGGGAAAGACAGTAACCATAAAGGGTGATGGCGGTTATGATACAGACCCAGTCTGGAGTCCGGATGGAAAGCATCTGGCGTGGATCTGCATGCCGCGTGACGGTTATGAGGCTGATGCACAGCACATAATGGTATGCGACATTGATGGCCAGAAGTTCTCAGGCGTACGTGAACTGGCATCGGAACTGGACCGTGACAAGACCGGACTTGTCTGGAATCCTGCCGGAACAGGCCTTGTCTTCAGCGCACTTGACAACGGAACACAGAAACTGTTCTCTGTGACACTTGACGGCACACTGCGCCAGATTACCGCTGACGATGAGAAGTTTGACTTCTTCAGTCCGTTCGGCATGAAGGTTCAGGATGGTACCTGTACCCTTTATGCAAGCAACTACTGCCTGAACCGTCCGGTTGAGCTAATCTCTCTTCAGGTCGGCGACAAGGGCTTTGCAACATGGAAGCAGGTTACTACAGAGAATGAGCATCTTCTGTCACAGCTCAGTGAGCCTGCATCTGAGAGCGTATGGCTTGAGACTGTTGACCACAAGCAGATGCAGTGCTGGGTTCTCTATCCGCCAAAGTTCGATGCCTCAAAGAAATATCCTGCCATTGAGATTGTACTGGGTGGCCCTCAGGGTACAAACAGCCAGGACTGGAGCTATCGCTGGTGCTATCGTCTGATGGCAGAGCAGGGCTACATTGTAATCATGCCTAACCGTCGTGGAACAACAGCTTTCGGTCAGGAGTGGAAGGAGCAGATAAGCGGTGACTACTCTGGCCTGAACATGCAGGATTACCTGACTGCCGGCCGCTATATGAAGAGTCTGCCATACGTTGACAAGCTGGCCTGTGTCGGAGCATCGTACGGAGGCTATTCTGCATATATGCTTGAGGGACTGCACGGTGACCTGTATGACTGTTTCATTGCTCATGCCGGAATCTTTGACGAGAAGCAACTGTGGTACACAACAGAAGAGATGTGGTTTGCAAACTGGGACAACGGCGGTCTGACAGAGTATGCATATTCTGCTGGACAGATGGGACCTGCCGGTGACGGCATTACCTTTGGCGGCATGCAGCAGGCCGGCGCTCCTTACGCAGTTACTGCAAAGGCACAGCATCATTATGCAACCTCTCCTTCATCAATGGTGACCAAGTGGCATACTCCTATTCTCTGCATTCACGGAATGATGGATTACCGTATTCCTTATGAGCAGGGTATGGCTGCATTCAACGCTGCACAGATGATGGGAGTTCCGTCAAAGCTGGTTGTATTCCCGGAAGAGAACCACTGGATCCTGCAGCCGCAGAACTCAATGCTCTGGCATAAGGAGGTCTATGACTGGCTGGAACGTTGGCTCAAAAACTAATCAGATATAGATGAAAAGAACTGTTCTCCATGCAATGCTGATTGCGGTAGCATCGGTATTTGCCAGCAGCAATGTGGCTGCAAAGGATTATTCCGTAAGCTCTCCTGACGGCCATCTGAAGGCTGTTGTCAGCGACGAGGGGAAGATTTCGTGGACTATTGTCCGTGATGACGTGACAGTGCTGGCGCCTTCTGCAATCAGTATCCAGACCTCAGAAAAGGCCTGGGGTGAGAAGACCAAGGTCCAGAAGGCAAGGCTGCGCAGCATTGACAAGTCAATAACTACCGTGGCATATAAGCGTGCTCAGGTCAAGGACCAGTGCAATGAGCTGACACTGGAATGTAACGGTCAGTTCAACCTTGTTGTCAGGGCATACAACGATGGTTGTGCGTACCGTCTTGTAAGTAAGAGCAAGAAGCCTCTGAGGGTAATGAAAGAGGAGCCGGAATTTGCGTTTACTGGCAATTACAAGGCTTTCATCCCGTACGTAAATGATAATAGAGGAGGTGAGAGATACAGCTACAGCTTTGAGTCTTATTATGATGAGCAGAGACTGTCTGCAATGTATGAGGATTCAATTGCAATCACTCCGCTGGCTGTCTGCCTGCCTGACGGCATCAAGGCTGTAATCATGGAGACCGGACTTGAGAACTACCCGGGCATGTTCCTGTACCGCAACTCAAAGGTTGCTGCAAACACCCTGAAGGCTGAGTTCGCTCCTTATCCAACAGAGACCATCATAGGCGGTTTTAACCGTCTGAACCTGCTTCCGGTAAAGCGCGCAGACTATATTGCAGACATTGAGGGACTTCAGGCTCTGCCATGGAGAATGGTCCTGGTAACCGCAGAAGATACCCAGCTGCTTGACACGGATACTCCATACTGTCTGGCTCCTGCCTGCAGGATTGAGGATACGTCATGGATCAAGCCCGGCAAGGTTGCCTGGGACTGGTGGAACAACTGGAATATCTTTGGCGTTGACTTCCGTGCGGGCATCAATACGCAGACTTACAAGTACTACATAGATTTTGCCCATGACAACGGTCTGGAGTACATCATTGTTGATGAGGGTTGGAGCAGCGAGGAGGATTTGCTGCAGTACAGCAATGATGAATTGAGCATACCGGAACTGGTTGCATACGGCAAGGAGCGCAATGTGGGTGTGATTCTGTGGACTTCATGGCGCAACCTTATTAAAGATATGGATCGCTACATGAGTCATTATGCCGATGCCGGTGTAAAGGGCTTCAAGATAGATTTCTTTGACCGTGACGATGCAGAGGTTATGAAGTCTTCATACGAAATTGCAGCAGCTGCAGCACGGTATCATCTGCTGGTTGACTACCACGGCCTGAAGCCGACCGGTCTGCAGCGTGCATATCCGAACGTGGTGAACTTTGAAGGTGTGAAGGGTCTTGAGAACTGCAAGTGGGAGCAGAGAAACGGCAACGGACCGGTTCATGACATGCCTCGCTATGACGTGTCAATTCCATTCCTGCGCATGCTGCCGGGGCCATTGGATTATACTCCGGGTGCCATGCTGAATGCAAACCGCAACAACTTCATTGGAAACAATGACAATCCAATGAGCATGGGTACACGCGTGCACCAGATGGCCATGTACACCATCTTTGAGGCTCCACTGCAGATGCTTGCTGACAGCCCTACGCATTACAAGCAGAATCAGGAGTGTACAGACTTCATTGCAGCTGTTCCTACTACATTTGACGAGACCATTCCTCTGCTTGGCCAGATGGGTGAGTACGTGGCAATTGCCCGCAGAAAGGGTAATGTCTGGTACGTGGCAGCCATGAACAACTGGACTCCAAGAACTCTTACAATTGACTGCTCGCAGTTCCTGACTGCAGGAATGAACATGGACAGCTTTGAGGACGGAATCAATGCAGACCGTGAGGCAACAGACTACAAGCATGTTACCAGAAAGGTTTCTGCAACTGAAAAGATTACTGTAAAGCTGGCTCCTGCCGGAGGTTGGACAGCAATATTCAGATAAGAATCCTTATAAACAGAAGAACCGCCGGTTTACAGCTTTAGTGGCTGCGAACCGGCGGTACTCTTTTGATATGCTTTAATTACTTGATAGACTCAAGAAGCTGCTGGCAGATGCTCTCCATACCCTTGATTGAAGGGTGACCGTTCTGCTTCTCAATGTCATGAAGCTCAATGAGCTGAACCTTGCACTTCTTGCATACGGTACGTGTTGACTCGTTGATGTCCTCCTTCAGTTCAGAGTTGAGGATAGCGTAAACCTTTGCCTTTGGATACTGCTTCTTGATGGTCTTCAGCAGGTATGCCAGTGCAGGACGGTAGCTCTTGAGGTCTTCGCTTTCCCATTTCTTGTACTTGTATTCTCCTATCGGAGCGTTTGCCCAGGCATCGTTTGTGCCACCGAATACAAAGATAATGTCAGGATTGCCCAGGCGGTCAATACGTGCGGTGAATGAATTGGCAGACACGTCCCTGCGGCCGTAACCGGT
Organism: Bacteroidaceae bacterium; assembly: GCA_024398535.1. Lineage (GTDB taxonomy): Bacteria > Bacteroidota > Bacteroidia > Bacteroidales > Bacteroidaceae > Colenecus. Next base: position 5,725 of record JAKSIY010000069.1, on the reverse strand, counting down.
GTTGCAGATGGTTGTACCGCCCCATGAGTCGTTCTTTTCCAGCTGGTATCCTTTGGCCTTGATGTAGAGATCCCACCATGTCTGCTCAGGCTTGGTGACGTCGTTGCGGTCATTCGGGTAGAATGGTGCGTAACCGTCCGGGTTGATTCCTGTGAATGTTGAGTATGAATCACCCAGGATTGAGACTTTCTTTGTCTGTGCCGATGCCAGAAGTACTGCTGCCAGCATCAGTGAAAATGCAATTGCTCTTTTCATATTGTCAATGTGTTTCGTTTGGATGCAAATGTAACAAAATTATCCGGTTTATCTTTTTCAGTTTGTCGCTGATCACAATTACCTATTATTATTTGAATGCAGGCCGGCCCATGTCAGGGGGATTGTCAGCGTTTGCGGGGAAAGAGTATATTGTCAACAAATAATGCGATTTAATATGTCAGAATTGACAAATAATGGCTATATTTGCATCGTAAAATATCAATTATGATATGATGGATGACATTTATATGATTTCTGATGCTGAAATCACCAAGAGGATTTCCAGTAGGTTGAAGGAGCTGAGGTTGAAGCAGAACATTTCACGCCAGGATGTTTCTGTTAGTTCCGGAGTGTCTGTGTCATCGATTGTGCGTATGGAAGATGGCGAGATAAAGTCCTTTGAATCATTCCTCAGGATTTTGCGCACATTGGGTAAGATTGATGTGCTGTTGCCGTTGGTTGAGGAAGAGGAGATAAGTCCTAGCGAATACTTTAAACTTGTGCATTCCGCCAAGACCAAGCAGCGCAAGCGTGCATCCAAGAGTAAAAACAATGTTCAACAGGAGGAGTCGGAATGGTAGATGTCCTTCAGGCAATGATTGACCAAATATTGCCTGATATGCAGTTGGAGCTGTAGGATTGTCAGCGTTTGCGTCAGTCACTGAAGGAGAAAAAAGGAGGTACGTGCAAGGGCTCAACGAAGACTTGAAACATACATTGCAAGCGATTCTTTACGCTTTATAATCAGCTAGTTGAAAAAGTTCCCCAAGTTGGGGAAATATTTAATCCGCAGCACCAATAAGCACCCGGTGAACTGTGTATTGTATATTTAGTAATCTCGTTACCAGGTTGATTCAAGTAGATTCAATCTGTTACAAGTTGGCTGTTCCTTGATGATTATTTTTGCCCATTCTGCTGGCATCTGTTCATACATGTCCATCAAAAACCACATGATTTTGGACTGGTTTTAAAATTATTATGTAATATTGTAACCTTAAAACTTGACTGACAAATTAAAATGGGATTCATGATTTGGGAGAGATAATGAAGACTGGTACAGATAAATAAGTGGTAACCTTTTTATGTGATTGAATTAGATAGGAAAAATGGCGGCGCTCAGATATTACTATTCAGATGCCATATCGACATTTCTCACCAGGAGCACCGATGAGATTGTTGGTAAACTGACTCTTGCCAGTCAGCACGACATCAACGATGAAACTTCCAACTCTTGGGTTGAGGAGATTGAGTCGTTGCGTAACGTGCTTGAACCATACAAAGACAGAGGTAGTGTGTATTTTGAGTACAACATTCCTCGTATGGGCAGACGTGCTGACGTTGTCCTCCTAATTGATGAACTTGTCTTCATTCTCGAATACAAAACGGCTGGTAGCAAGTTTACCCACGATGCTCGCACTCAAGTGTGGGATTATGCATTAGACCTGAAGAACTTCCAAGAGGGTAGTTTGGAGCGTATCATCATTCCTGTTCTCGTCGCTCCATCCGAAAAGGACAAGAACTGCTCGTTCAATCTCCGTCATTTCGAGGACGATGTTTATGAACCATTGCAGACAAACAACAACCATCTCGTTGAGGCGATTTCTTTGCCATTGGAACAGATACCTCATGCAACTGTTCCACATTCTGACGAACGTGATGAACGATGGGCTAAGAGCGGTTACGAACCTACGCCTACCATCATCGAGGCAGCCGTTGCGCTCTACGAGGAAAATACTGTTGAGGACATCACTAAGCATGGCGGCGATATTGACAAGGCATCTGCTGAACTTTGTCGAATTATTGACAATTGCCGTGAACAACAACGTAAAGCTATCTGTTTCATCACAGGTGTGCCTGGTGCGGGCAAGACGCTCATCGGATTGAATACCGCTATCGACCAGTTCAATCGTGGCGAGAAGGCAGTTTACCTTTCTGGCAACTTCCCCCTCGTTGAGGTGCTGCAAGAGGCATTGACTCGTGACTACGTTCGTCGCGAGAAGATCAAGGCAAAGCAAGAAGGGCGCAAGCCATGCACCAAGGAGGAAGCCAAGAGCAAAGTCAAAGCTTTCATACAGATGATTCACCATTACCGCGACCTATACCTTGAAGGTACAGAGGTTGTCGGAAACGAGATAAAGCCTATCGACGGTTACTTCCAGAGCCATACCGATAAGGCCTACATTCCTGCTGAGCATGTGGCCATCTTCGACGAAGCTCAGCGAGCATGGACGGGCGACGAACTCAAACGATTCATGCGTGAGAAGAAGGGCATCAAGGACTTCCCTTACAGCGAACCCGAATACCTTATATCTTGCATGGATCGCCAGACGGATTGGGGCGTGGTCGTTTGCCTTGTGGGGAACGGACAAGCCATCAACAAGGGCGAAGCCGGATTGACGGAATGGATTGAATCCATCCATCGTCGCTATCAGGATTGGGATGTTTACATGTCCGAATATCTCATTGACTCTGGTGATGTGAGTAAGGAAGAACTCGCACTCGTCAAGCAGCAGTTGAAACCTCGCGAAGATCTTCACCTGAAGATGTCGATGCGCTCCTTCCGCTCGGAGAAGGTTAGCATCTTTGTCAACCAACTCCTTGCGTTGAAGCAGGCGGATGCTGCCGCTACGTTGAAGGAACTTGGTAATTATCCTATTGTTCTGACTCGTTCACTCGATACTGCCAAACAATGGTTGCGCGATCATGCTCGAGGCAGTGAGCGCTTTGGTCTTCTTGCCAGCAGCAAGGCAGAGCGACTGAAGGCTATAAGCATCAACGTGCGATATCAACCAGACTTTGTTCATTGGTTTCTTGAAGACGATTCTGACATTCGTTCGTCTAATGCCCTCGAAGACACACTCACCGAGTTCAAGGTGCAAGGTCTTGAAATCGACTGGGCATGTGTAGCTTGGGATGCCGACCTCCGTTTGAACAAGGAGCAAACCGCATGGCAACATTATCAGCTTCGCAGTGGAACGCAATGGCAAAATATCAATAAGCCAATTAATAAGGAGTATCAGATCAATGCTTATCGGGTGCTTTTGACACGTGCTCGTCAAGGCATGGTTATTGTCGTACCTAATGGCGATCATGGAATACCACCAGATGAAACTCGAAAACCTGAGTGGTATGATGGTATATACAACTATTTGAAGAATATAGGAATTAAGGAAATATAAATGCCCAGATATAAACAAAATAATAAACTTCTTCCGTTTAATCTTGAAGACCACCTTCATGAGACCTTTCTTGTTGGGGGGTATCGTACAGACAAACCTCAATTGAGGTGGATACTTGGCAAACATCCAAAGCGTGAGAATTATCTCTATAATGTTCGCTTTTGTCCGTGTCGTCAGTCATGTCGTGATGGCGCTATTGAACCTGGCGAACTGCCAACTTTTGTTGTTCTCTACAGTTTTGCAAATTGTGAAAAAGCAAAACCACGGATGTTTAGGTGCTTATCCTATTCTATTTGCAGTAAGGCGGAAATGGAAGTTATGGGTTATCCCAACCCAGACCATTCGTATATCGTTTACCGTTTAGGGGAGGAATATTTTGCTGATACGTTAAATATTCAACAGATTGATGTCTATGCACGTGCAAAATATCCCCAATTGGCCTTGCAGAGCAAACAAAATAAGAGTAATCCTTTTATGGTTACGGGACAGGACATTGTTTATGCTCAACATGGTGAACTACCTTTTGCAAACCAGTACGAACCCATCCGTATCATCGATTTGTTTGCCGGTCTAGGAGGCTTCCACCATTCGTTTGATAAACTAGGTCAAGAACTAGGGTTTGATGTTCAATGTGAGTTCGTCTCTGAACTGAAGGGAGATCTGCGTGCACTATATCAAGTTAACTACAATGTGCCTGCTGAAATCATCAACTCGGACATTACGCTTCTCAATTCCCAAGAGGAAATTCTTCGCCTTGTGCCAGAGCACGACATTCTTTGTGGAGGTTTTCCTTGTCAACCTTTCAGTAAAGCAGGTAAACAAGAGGGCTTCAACGACGAAGAAGGTCGTGGCGTCCTTTTCAACTATATTGCTGACATTATCCGTGTTAGACGTCCCAAGTTCATCTTTCTGGAAAATGTAGCCAATTTGGAGAAACACGATGAGGGCAATACCTGGCGTGTTATTCAGGATCGACTTAATCGCGAACTCAACTATGATATTCGCGCCAAGGTCATCTCGCCCCATGAATATGGTTTCCCCCAATACCGTAAACGTATCTATATCGTAGGTATAGATCGTGAGCGTGGTAATTTGGATAACTTTACCTGGCCTGCTCGGCCGTTCAAAGCTACCTGCGATATTACGGCTATCATGGAAGATGAACCTACCCATCCACAGCCTATCAAGGATGTTCAGCAACGCTATATTGATGTATGGCAGCAATTTCTCAATCTCTGTGTAGAGCATGAAGCTAAACTACCTGCAGCACCGATTTGGGCGATGGAATTTGGGGCCAATTATGAATATGAAGAACTCGTACCGGCTAAGCAACCCCTTGCTCATCTCCAAGGTAAGTGTGGAAAACTGGGCAATATTGTACACGGAAATACTGTTGCTGAATGCTTGGGGCAATTGCCTAACTATGCGCATCCATCCAAAAAGAAAGGTAAGGAGGACGAAACACGTTTTCCTGATTGGAAGATTACGTTTATTAAAGAAAATCGTAAGTTCTACGAGGCCAACCGCGTTTGGATCGATCCGTGGAAGGAACAGATTCGTGACTGGGATAATAGTTTCTTGAAATTCGAGTGGAACTGTGATGAGGATGACGTGATGAATATTGAGGGAAAAATTCTTCAATTCCGACCTTCTGGTCTACGTGTCAAGCGCCCGACATATTCTCCTGCCCTTACATTTACAAACTCTCAAGTACCTATTTTCCCTGGCGTTTCTTATCAAGACGAGGATGGAAAGAAGATACGTGGTCGTTATATGACTATGGTTGAGGCGGCTCGTATACAGGGTATGGGAGAATTGAATTTTGATGGATTGAAGAAAACTCGTATCTATGAAGCACTAGGAAATGCTGTAGATGTTGAGATCGTCAAATTGATAGCAAAGAATCTAATAAAATGTGACAATCATTAATATGGGCAACGAGAATGATATAGAATTATTAAATATCCAGCCTCAGGCCGGTGTAATTGGCGTGTTCTCTCGCCTAAACTACAAGGCGTGGTATGCTATTGGCGAGTTTGTGGATAACTCTACCCAGTCATTCTATTCCCATCAAGAGGAATTGAAACTACATGGAATTGAGGAAGTTGAGATTAATATTAACTACGATGTCGAACGTGATATACTTACAATTACCGATACTGCTTTTGGTATGGAGCGTTATGATTTTGCACGTGCTGTTAAGGTTGATTCTCCTCCTGAGAACAAAAACGGTCGAAATGAGTTTGGTATGGGGCTTAAGACCGCAGCTTCGTGGTTTGGTACCATCTGGT
>JAKSIY010000068.1 GCA_024398535.1 Bacteroidaceae bacterium | reverse complement strand
TTCTCCTTCTCAATGGCAGCCTTGTACTCCTTTGAGTTGAACTTCAGGTTGCTCTGAGTATCCATGTAGTCGTTAGCCTGGAGCATGTAGCAGAGACCGCAGTTGATGTAAGCTTCTGTCAGTTCAGAATTTCTGGCGATTGCGTTCTTGTAAGCCTCGATAGCACCGTCATAATCCTTCTTGTTCTGCTTTACATAACCGCTTACATAGTGGTTGTAAGCCTTCTCAGGATTTGTGCGGATCATCTCGTCAACAAATGCTGTCATTGACTCCATATCCTCCTTCTCATCATAGTAAGCAAGGAGCTGCATGCAGTAGTAGTCATCCTCTGGGAATAGGTTCACACCCTCCTTCAGAGCTGCAATCCACTCATCATTTCTGTTAAGTTTCTGAAGTGCGATGCACTTGAAACGATAGCATGATGAACCGTTCTCAGCATCAGCAATACCAAGGTCGCAGAAATTCAGAACCTTCTCATAGTCCTCCATCTGCATTGCAGCCAGAGTTGGGAAGTATGCGAACTGTGTAGAGTACTCTGCGTACTGTGGGTTGTCGTTGTATGAAGAAAGCAGGTCAGCATCGCAAATCTCATAGTACTTTGCAAATACCTCATAAGCCTTCTTGTAATCCTGACGGTGGTTGAAGTAGAAAATACCACCATTGATCAGGTTGGTACGGTTGCGGTCAAGTTCAGAACCGTGCTTGTCTCTTGTTGCGGTTGAAGTCTTGCCCTTTGCATTTGGAATCTGCTCAAGAGCATCGGCCTTGATTGCGTAGTCATACCACTTGATAAGGTTGTCATACATGGCAACGGTATCGTATGGCTGACCAAGATAAGTCTTGTTGTTCTCCTTCAGATAAATCTGTCTGTAAACTTCAGCAGCAACTGCCCATGTCTCAGACCACTCTGCTGTCAGAGGATCTTTCATGGCCTTGTCAACACCCTGCTTTGCAGAATTCAGATTTCCATCTTCCTTCTGGAGCTCAGACTTTGCGTTCTTAACGACATTCTGAGCAACCTTTGTGGCCTTCTTAAGGGCCTTTGGATCCATTGTCTGTGCAGATACAGCAGAGAAGCTGATTGCTGCAGCCATAATGAATAATACTCGTTTCATAAGAGGTTAATTTATTGTTTATTAATTATTTGTTTCTGTCTCGCTCTCCTGAGTGGTTTCTGGGGTTGCTTCTGCCCCACTCTCCTGTGGCAATGCCTCTATCTGGGAATTCTCATCTTCCAGATCTTCTGCAACTTCAGGATCAGAATCAACCTTGCAGATTGATGCTATCTGATCACCTCGCTTGCTCAGGTTGATGAGCCTTACGCCCTGTGTGGCACGTCCCATGACACGTACGGTTGATACATCAAGTCTGAGTGCGATGCCTGACTTGTTGATAATCATCAGGTCATTGTCATCGGTAACGGTCTGGATTGAGATGAGTCCGCCGGTCTTCTCTGTGATATTCAGGGTCTTTACACCCTTTCCACCACGGTTGGTCTTGCGGTAATCCTCAATTTCGGAACGCTTTCCGTAACCAAGTTCAGATACAATCATGATTGTCTCCTTTTCCGGGTCATTGACAACAACCATGCCAATTACGTGATCCTGTCCGTCTTCATCAAGAGTCATAGCACGTACACCGGTACTTGTTCTACCCATGTCACGTACGGTGCTCTCATGGAATCTTACTGCACGACCGTTGCTGTTGGCTACCAGAATTTCGTTGTCACCATTGGTGAGGAGTACATTGACAACCTTGTCTCCCTCACGCAGATTGATGGCGTTGATACCATTCTGTCTTGGTCTTGAGTAGTCTTCAAGGATAGTCTTCTTGATTACACCCTCTCTTGTTGCAAATACCAGGTAGTGGTTCTTGCAGAACTCTGGGTCACTCAGTGCCTTGATGCTGATAGATGCTGTGATTCTGGTTCCGGCCTCAAGGTTGAGGATATTCTGGATAGCACGTCCCTTTGATGTCTTGTTGCCCTCTGGGATGTCATAAACCCTCAGCCAGTAGCATCGGCCCTGATCTGTGAAGAAGAGAATGTAATTGTGCATTGTTGCAGTGAACAGATGCTCAATGAAATCCTCCTCACGCTTGTCGCTACCTCTTGAACCTACGCCGCCGCGTGACTGAAGTCTGTACTCTGCCAGAGCTGTACGCTTGATGTATCCGTTGTGTGAGATTGTGATGACCATTGCATCGTCTGAGTAGAAGTCCTCTGGATTGAACTCCTCTGATGCCAGTACAATCTCTGTACGGCGCTTGTCACCGTATTTGTCAATAACGGTCTGCATCTCTTCCTTGATAACCTCCTTGCAACGCTCAGGGTTGTCAAGAATCTCCTGCAGGTTCCTGATGAGCTCCATAAGCTCCTGATACTCCTTGTGGAGCTGCTCCTGCATGAGTCCGGTAAGCTGACGCAGACGCATCTCAACGATAGCCTTGGCCTGGATCTCGTCAAGACCAAAGCGCTCCATCAGGTTCTGGATAGCCTCGTTTGGTGACTGGGCGGCCTTTATGATGCGTATTACCTCATCAATGTTGTCCGATGCAATGATCAGACCTTCAAGGATGTGGGCACGCTTCTGAGCCTCTGCAAGTTCAAATCTTGTCCTGCGGATTACTATCTCATGTCTGTGGTCAACGAAGCACTTTACAAGGTCTCTCAGGTTCAGGCACTTTGGACGGCCGTTTACCAGGGCAATGTTGTTGACGCCGAATGAAGTCTGCAGCTGGGTCATCTTGAACAGCTTGTTCAGGACAACGTTTGCATTGGCATCCTTCTTTACGTCAACGACGATGCGCATACCCTCGCGGTCTGATTCGTCATTCACGTTACTGATGCCCTCAATCTTCTTGTCATTCACAAGCTCAGCAATGTACTTGATGAGCTCAGCCTTGTTGACATTGTATGGAATCTCTGATACGACAATCTTGTCATGAGTTCCGCCTGTTTCAATCTCTGTCTTGGCGCGCATGATGACACGGCCACGGCCGGTCTCATATGCCTCTCTTACACCGCTGATGCCATAGATGTAACCACCGGTCGGGAAATCCGGAGCCTTGATGTACTCCATGAGGCCCTCAACGTCAATGTCAGGATTGTCAACCATGGCGATGCAGGCGTTCATGACCTCAGTAAGATTATGCGTAGGCATGTTGGTGGCCATTCCGACTGCAATACCGGTAGCACCATTGATAAGCAGGTTAGGTATGCTGGTAGGAAGGATTGTAGGCTCTACCTCCTTGTTGTCATAGTTAGGCTCAAAATCAACAGTATCCTTGTTGATGTCCTGCATCATCTCTTCACCGAGCTTGCGCAGACGAACCTCAGTGTAACGCATTGCAGCAGGGCTGTCTCCGTCAATTGAACCGAAGTTTCCCTGGCCGTCAACCAGAGGATAACGCATCACCCACTCCTGTGCCATGCGGACAAGTGCACCGTAAACAGAGGAGTCACCATGTGGATGGAAGTGACCAAGAACGTCGCCGACTGTACGTGCAGACTTGCGGTATCCCTTGTCTGATGTGTTTCCATCACGCATCATGCTGTAGAGGATTCTTCTATGAACCGGTTTCAGACCATCCCTTGCATCTGGAAGCGCACGCGCTACGATGACAGACATGGAATAGTCAATGTAAGAGGACTTCATCTCCTCCTCTATATTAACCTTGATAATTTTGTCCTGTAGTTCCAATTCTGTATGTTTTTAATCAATTATTCTACTCTTGAGAATCAATGCGGATTCTGCATGTAAAATTACACATTTATCCGTTTCCTGCCAAGTTAAAATTATTTATTAATTAGGTGTGTGCCTTGTCACACGGCCGTTGATGATGTACAGTCCGGCTGGAAGCATGTCTTTTGAAGAAACATTGATAGGTCTGCCCTGGAGGTCGTAGATGCGTCCGTCAGCAGCTGTCTCTTCCTGTACTTCTGGTATGTATGTAGGCACTCCGCCAAGACCCCTTACATAGCCCGCATACGTGTGCTTGCGGTAATAGTCAAGCGTCCATAGGCCAACCGGTGTGTTTGCCCTCCAGCCGCTGTTTGAAGGCGAGTCTGTAGCGCACCATTGGCAGATGCCCCACTGCTGGTCCACAGGAACTATCTCAAAGTACTTCTTTATGATCCATTCATACAGGTCTGCCATTCTCTTGTGCATCTCTTCTGTCATGTTTGCTGTAGGAACGTCCTTGCCGTTGGCATCTACCATGCCCATGTCAAGCTCGCTGATTCTTACCAGCTTTCCTGTCTTTGCCATGAGCTTGAGCATGTTCTCTATGCCTTTCTTCTTGCTTTGCTGTGTTGTGGCGTTCATGTAGCATGATATATGCATCTGTGTGCCGATGCCGTCTATGTGGGTGACGCCGTCAGCCTCCCAGCGCTCAATCCACTTGATGAGCGATTTCAGTTTGCCGTTGCTGTCCCAGTCGCTCTCAAGGTTGTAGTCGTTGATGAAGAGTTTTACGTCTTCAGGACCATACTTGCGTGCCAGGCGAACGGCCTGACGGACGTACTCAAGGTCACCCATGTGATCCTGCCAGAAGAAGTCTCCGGAGCCGTTTTCATGCTGCAGGGCATATACGCCCTGGCTGTCTGCGTTGCCGCCTGATATTGCCTCGTTCACGACATCCCATGCCTTTACCTTGCCGCCGCAGGCGTTCATCATGCCCTTGATCCAGCGCTCCATGGCCCAGACAAGTGTGTCATGCTTCTCTTCTGCAGTAAGTGGTATCAGTCCCGGTACATAGAGGTATGATATGCTTTCTGCAATTGTGCAGGCAGTTACGGAACCACGGTTCAACTTCTGCTTGAAACTTGAAACGTCTGTACCCTCAAGGTCTCCGTTCTTTACCTTTTCCGTACCGTTGATCTTGAGGCTTATGTTGTCAAAGTAGTAGTTGTTGGCATCGGCCAGGTCATTCAGGTTGAATGCAATTGACGATCCAGCCTTGCTGAATGTGCCCGATGCTTTGATGGTAGTCCACTGGTTCGTGAACGGAATGTTTCCTAGGGCTTCATAGTGGACGTAAGTGCCTGGAGTTGAGTGAATCTGAGTTGAAACCGTTGCGGCCTTGTCTGCACGTACGTCTGCTGAGAATTCAAACTTTGCACCGGCAGAGAAGCTGCCTGTTACAATCCAGAACTGGTTGTCATAGTTCTCTTCCTTCTTTTCTCCGGCCTTGATGACCAGGCATCGGCGGTCTTCTGTAATGTACTTGCCCGATTTCTGCTCAGCGAACTTGATGCTCTTGATGTAGATGTCGCCTACGAAATCACCATGCTGAAGAAGCAGGAAGCTGCCGTGTGTCTGGGCGGTGTAGCTTACCGCAATGTCCTGCCATGATGTGCTGAATGAAATGTTCTTTGTGGCACCGGCATTCCAGTCACCAAGCTTTGTGTGCAGCTTGCCGGCGGCTGAACCCTTTACGGTAATGGTCATCTTGTATGTCTTTCCTTTCTCTGTAGGGATGTCTGTCAGTGCCTGGTACTGTACTTCCCATGAATTTACCTTCTTGGTACAGTGGGCCTTGAGGCCGTTCGTGGCATCAAATGAGATTGAGTAGCCATAGTCACTCTCTGATGCCTTCCACCCTACGCTCTGGCTGGTCCTGTAGTCTTTAGTGACAAGGTCAACCCATACCTTGGTGCCGTCTTCTACGGCTGGAGCAGGCTTTCCTTTGATAAGTCCGTTCAGGAATAATCCGTTCTGCTGTGAATGCCATGCCAGCGTGTGACCGTACAGTGTAAGTCCTGCTGCCGATGCCTCATTCACAAACTTGGTTACGGTGGTGAAGTCCATGGATCCGTCTCCCTTGACGCATGAGCCGTACTTCATTGCGTTGCCCGGAACTACCTCCATGAAATTTGCATTGGCCATCTTGTAAACGATGCCCTTCTGGTTATAGTCTGGGGCCGACAGGGCAATACCCAGTTTGAAGTTAGGGTACTTCTCAAGATCTACGTAGTCCTTGAGTGCGCTGTAGTCGTTCAGATATTCGTAATTTGAGTTGTTCGGTATGCCCTGCTCAAATTTCTGTTGTGCATTGGCGCTGAATGCTGCGGCAAAAGCCAAGGCAAGAATGTAGGTTCGTCTCATGTCTTAGTATTATTTACGATACAAATCTATGAAAAATCTGTCGTAATAAGACGTGTCACACCTATTTATATTTGGGAAATTATCAACAGCATGACCTGTCCCTCTTCAACAAGAGAGATGGAGTGCGGAAATTATTTTACAGTGACAATGATTCTCCGGTATGCGGCCAGGGAAATTGCACCACGGTCACGGATGGCCAGAATCAGATGGATAGTCTTGCCTTTTGCGTCCGATGGAATCACTATTCCTGGGGTGGCCGAATTTTCGTTTTCAATGGTTATGGACTTGTTGTATGTTCCTGCCTCTACCTGCTGAATCCAGGTGTATGTTATGATGTCGCCGTCTGGGTCTGCAGAACCCTTGGCGCTTATCTCAAGAGGTTCTCCTGCCTTTGCTTTGATGTGGATCTGGGAAAGACCGGAAATTCCGTTCACGACTGCTATCGGGTTTCTGTTTCCGGCGCCTTTCTGAGCCCATTCCATACGTGCTGCAAAATCATTGAATGAGTCCATGTAAAATATGTGCTCGTAGTGTGATGAGGCATCAAGTTCCGGCTGTTGCCAGTTTGTCCAGGCGTATGTCCTTTGATCCGGGCTGATGCCGTATGTGTGGTATCCGCCCCAGCCTGCCTGTGTGGGGTCTTCAGGGTCGTTCAGACCGTTCGGCATTATGTGCAGGAAACTTGGAGTGTCTCCTTCTACGCCCCAGAGATAGTGTGGATAGACGTATCCCAGATAGCCCATGGACTGTATCAGCTCCTCATGCTTTGGCCAGTTGCTTACGCCAAGACTGTTGTGGTTCTTCCATGCGGATTCGTCCCAGATGAAGAACAGGTCATCCTTGAATTCCTGTCTCATCCACATGTGCGAACTGTAGTCAAGGTTTTCACGCATAGCCCAGATCATGTCCTGGTCAGTGATTGTATATACGCGAAATTTGTTTACAAACTTCTTTAGTTCGGCCGGTGTTGCAGTCTGCTTGTAGCGCCAGATTGCCTGTGCCAGGGTATTTGCGCTTCCCCAGGCGGTTACCCAGATTGGACGCGGGTCGTCTTCAAGCGCAAGCTTTATCAGAAAATCACTGCCCGGAGAGTCGTTCCCCTGACCTACCACACCGATTCCGGCACGCTGGCTGCCCATGAGGCATCGGCTGCTGAGGTATTCTGCTGACGGCCAGTAGCCAAGTTCCTGCGGCTGGTTCTGTTCAAGTTCCTCAGGCAGGAATTCCTTCTGTTTTGAACGTTTCATAAGGTTTTCCACGTCAAGCTTATATGCCTCAACGACATTGTCCAGATAGTCGGCCCATTCTGATGGATACGGATCGCAGTTGTAGCCAACTGTAGTACAGATTGCCTCTATCTCAAAACGGTCAGCATAGCACATCAGACGTACGGCCGATTCGTTATCATCGGGCTCTACGTCAGCTGGTCCTATATCTGTCAGTACTACCAGACGTGGCTTCAGGTTCTGGTTGTCTGAATGCGGGTTGCCTGTGCTGCATCCTGCTGCTGTCAATGCTGTCAGAATGGCAATTGAGAATGACTTTTTCATGTTCATGCCGGAATTGTTCACGGCAAAGGTAGCTTTTTTCATGGCATATGGCTGTTTTGGCACGGGATTTGTCTTGTAAGGGGTGAAAGAAATTGAATTGATGGATAGACATTTTTCAGATCAGGTAAACAAAATATTAATACTCAGCAAGGAGGAGGCAGACAGGCTGCAGAATGCGGCAATTGCTCCTGAACACCTTATGCTGGGTATCTTACGCCATGGACATAATCGTGCAATAGAGTGCCTTGCAGGGCTGAATGTGGACCTGTCAGACCTTAAGCAGAGACTGGAAAGCCATTTGGGGGCTGCAGAAGTGGCAGGTTCTGCCAATTCTACATTTGACAATATTGTCATGACAGATGCGGCATCAAAGATACTGCGAATAGGAATGCTTGAAGCCAGAATGCTCAAGACTGTGTCAGTTGAAGCAGAGCATCTGTTGCTTGCCATACTGCGCGATGAAACAAACCAGACTACGGTCATGCTGTCAGAACAGCAGATTGATTACAGGAAGATGCTTGATCAGGTCAAGTTCGGTTCTGAATCACAGCCTACCCAGAGCATGGGAATGGGTTTTGACCAGGATGAAGAGGATGACGAAACTCCTTCACAGGGTACGTCGGGCAAGAAGTCCGATGCTTCTGCACAGACTGCCACCCGTACGGCATCGGGCAGCAAGACCCCAGTGCTGGATAATTTCAGCATGGACCTGACGCGAAGGGCTGAAGAGGGAAAGCTTGATCCTGTCGTAGGTCGTCAGCAGGAGATTGAAAGACTTGCTCAGATCCTGACCCGCAGGAAGAAGAACAACCCGATATTAATAGGTGAGCCTGGTGTGGGCAAGACGGCAATTGTTGAAGGCCTGGCAATGCGTATAATCACCAAGCAGGTGCCGCGCATCCTGTTTGGCAAACGTGTGCTGTCGCTTGATATGGCATCGGTCGTTGCGGGAACAAAGTACCGTGGCCAGTTTGAGGAGAGAATCCGCTCAATCATAAATGAGTTGAGGAATAATCCGGATATCATTCTGTACATTGATGAGATTCACACTATTGTGGGTGCAGGTTCTGCTCCTGGTTCAATGGACGCTGCCAATATGCTCAAGCCTGCCCTTTCACGCGGTGAGCTGCAGTGCATCGGCTCCACAACCATTGAGGAGTACCGCAAGACTATTGAGAAGGATGGCGCCCTGGAGCGTCGTTTCCAGAAGATTCTGGTTGAGCAGACAACTCCTGAGGAGACTCTGCAGATTCTTCATAATATTAAGGACAGATATGAGGAACACCATAATGTGACGTACTCTGACGATGCCCTGATTGCATGTGTGAAGTATGCAAGAAGGTATCTTACTGACAGAAATTTCCCGGACAAGGCAATTGACGTGATGGATGAGGCCGGTTCACGTACCCATCTTTTCAACATGAATGCCCCAAAGCAGATTGAGGATCAGGAGGCAATGATTGACAGTGTCAAGCTCCAGAAGACCGATGCCGTGAAGCGTCAGGATTTTGAGGCTGCGGCATCGCTGCGTGACAAGGAGAAGCAGCTTGAAGTCCAGCTTGCTGAGATGCGTCAGGAGTGGGAAAAGAGTCTGCGCGAACAGCGTGAGACTGTTTCTGAGGAGCAGATTGCAGGCGTAGTATCAATGATGAGCGGTGTCCCTGTTCAGAAGATTGCCAAGGAAGAGGGTGCCCGCCTGAAAGGTCTTGCAACGGTGCTTAAGTCAAAGGTCATAGCACAGGATCCGGCAATTGATACACTGGTCAAGGCTATCAGACGCGGACGTGTTGGAATAAAGAACCCAGACAAACCTATCGGCTCGTTCCTGTTCCTGGGTCCTACCGGCGTAGGCAAGACATTGCTGGCAAAAGAGCTGGCCGTCCAGATGTTCGGCAGCAAGGATGCGCTGATCCGTGTTGATATGAGTGAGTTCATGGAGAAGTTCTCTGTATCAAGACTTGTTGGAGCTCCTCCAGGATATGTCGGATATGACGAGGGTGGCGAACTGACGGAAAAAGTACGCCGTAAACCCTACTCTATCATTCTTCTTGATGAGATTGAGAAGGCTCATGCCGATGTTTACAACATCCTGCTCCAGGTTATGGATGACGGCCGTCTTTCTGACAGCAATGGCAGAACCGTTGATTTCAGGAATACAGTGATCATCATGACCTCAAATATAGGTTCGCGCCAGATCAAGGATTTTGGACGCGGAATGGGATTCACATCGGGCAGTGATACACGCAACATGCTTGCCCAGGAAATTACCCGCAAGGCCTTGAACAAGTCCTTTGCTCCGGAGTTCCTGAACAGAATTGATGAGATTATCTCATTCGAGCAACTTGACAGGAAGTCTGTAAGGACCATAGTTGACCTGGAACTTGAGGAGCTGGCAGAACGCATCGGCCAGTTAGGCTACAGCGTTTCATTCACTGAAGCTGCACGTGACTTTCTGGCAGACAAGGGCTTTGATCCTGAATTCGGAGCACGTCCGCTGAAGCGTGCCATACAGTCTTTTGTTGAAGACCGTCTGGCTGAGATGCTGATTGAGGAAGAGTGTCATATTGGTGACAGACTTGAATTGGACTATACACAGGATGCCAAGGAGTTGACTGTGGCAATTAAATAAGAATAAAGAACAATTAGATTCATACGACTATGCAGAACGGAAAGATTGGAGTTACAACTGAGAACATATTCCCAGTCATCAAGAAATTCCTTTACAGTGACCATGAGATTTTTCTCCGCGAGATTGTCTCAAACGCAGTAGATGCAACCCAGAAACTGAAGACTCTTTCGTCAAAGGGTCAGGTAAGCGGTGAGCTGGGTGACCTTACCGTACGTGTGAACCTTGGAGCTGAGACCATTACGATCAGCGACCATGGCATTGGCATGACAGCAGAAGAGATTGAAAAATATATCAACCAGATTGCATTCTC
This sequence comes from Bacteroidaceae bacterium, assembly GCA_024398535.1. Lineage (GTDB taxonomy): Bacteria > Bacteroidota > Bacteroidia > Bacteroidales > Bacteroidaceae > Colenecus. The sequence continues at coordinate 4,095 of JAKSIY010000068.1, read as the reverse complement.
AGGTGCCACAGACTTCCTTGAGAAGTACAAGGACAATGCAAATGCAATCATCGGACACTTTGGACTGGGTTTCTACTCGTCATTCATGGTGTCAAAGAAGGTTGAGATCATAACCAAGTCATACCAGGAAGGCGCAAAGGCCATGAAGTGGTCCTGCGATGGTTCTCCGGAATACTCTCTTGAGGAGTGTGACAAGGCTGAGCGCGGTACAGATATCGTGCTCTATATAGATGATGACTGCAAGGAATTCCTGCAGGAATCAAAGGTTGAGGGACTTCTGCGCAAGTATTGCAAGTTCCTGCCAGTCCAGATTGCATTCGGCAAGAAGAAGGAGTGGAAGGACGGAAAGAACGTAGAGACAGATCAGGATAATATCATCAATACTACAGATCCTATCTGGACAAAGACTCCTTCTGAACTTAAGGAAGAGGACTACAGGAATTTCTACAAGGACCTCTACCCTATGTCAGATGAGCCTCTCTTCTGGATTCATCTGAATGTTGACTATCCGTTCAACCTGACTGGTATTCTGTACTTCCCACTTATCAAGAGCAATCTTGACCTGCAGAAGAACAAGATCCAGCTCTACTGCAATCAGGTTTATGTGACTGATTCCGTTGAGGGCATCGTGCCTGACTTCCTGACCCTGCTCCATGGTGTCATTGACTCTCCGGATATTCCGCTGAACGTTTCCCGTTCGTATCTGCAGAGCGATGCCAACGTGAAGAAGATTTCCGGTTACATTACAAAGAAGGTGGCTGACCGTCTGACACAGATCTTCAAGAATGACCGTGCAGAGTTTGAGAAGAAATGGGATGACCTGAAGATATTCATCAACTACGGAATGCTTTCTGACGAGGAGTTCTACAAGAAGATTGAGAAGATTGCTCTCTTCAAGGATACAGAGGACAAGTATTTCACATACGATGAGTACAAGACTCTGATAGAGGGTAATCAGACAGACAAGGACAAGAACCTTATCTATCTGTATGCCAACAATAAGGAACAGCAATACGGCTTCATTGAGGCTGCAAAGGCCAAGGGTTACAGCGTACTTGTAATGGATGGCGGACTTGACGTTGCATTGATTGGAATGCTTGAGCAGAAGTTTGCCGGAAGCCGTTTCTGTCGCGTTGACAGCGATTCTGTTGACAACCTTATAGTTAAGGAAGACCGCAAACAGAATACATTGACTGCAGAAACAAGCCGTATGGTAACCAGCATGTTCCGTCAGCGTATGCCAAAGATTGAGAAGGCTGATTTCCATGTTGATGTCCAGCCTATGGGTGACACAGCGCGTCCAGTCCTGATTACCCAGAGCGAGTACATGCGCCGTATGAAGGATATGGCTGCCATCCAGTCTGGTATGAATTTCTACGCAGAAATGCCTGATATGTACACCGTTATCGTAAATCAGGACAATTGTCTTATCAAGAGAATCATTGCCGATGCGGAATCTGCATGTGCTCCAAAGAATGCTGCTGTTCTTACTGAGATAGAGTCACTTAAGGCAGAGGCTGATTCACTGCGCAATGCCCAGGATGGCCGCAAGCCAGAAGAGATTACCCAGGCTGAGAAGGATCAGCTGCAGGATGTTGAGAAACAGCTTGCAGACAAGGAGAATGTCCTGGATGCAACATTTGGTGAGTTTGCCGCAGGAAACAAGGTAATCAATGAGCTCATTGATCTGGCACTTCTGCAGATGGGGCTGCTCAAGGGTCAGGCTCTTGACAACTTCATTAACCGTAGCATAGAACTTATCTGAAGACTTGTCTGATTATGGTAAGGCGCATGCTTTCAATACTGTCCATGATGCTGATGCTGGTTCTTCCGGCATCGGCTGATGGCGGTGTTGGCCTTGTGCTGAGCGGAGGCGGTGCCAAGGGCATGGCCCATATCGGTCTGATACGGGCACTTGAGGAGAATGAAATTCCGATTGACTACATAGCAGGTACTTCAATCGGTGCCGTTGTAGGTTCCATGTACGTGATGGGCTATACTCCTGATGAGATGGCAGAACTGATTGGTTCCGAGCAGTTCCGTCAATGGTATGAGGGAGAAAAGGACCCGTCGTATCAGTTCTACTTCAAGCAGGATCCTCCAAGCCCTACCCTGGCTACGGTATCTCTTGATATCCGCGACTCTCTAATATTTGTCCGCCCAAATACAACCAGTCTGGTTAATCCTCAGCAGATGAATCTGGGATTCGTTGACATCTATTCCGGTGCCAATGCTGCATGTCGTGAAAACTTTGACAGTCTGTTCGTTCCTTTCAGAAGTGTGGCCGCAGACGTCTTCAACAAGAAACCGATTGTGCTTGATAGCGGTGATCTGAGCGATGCAGTAAGGGCATCGATGTCTTTCCCGTTCGTGTTCAAGCCTATACGTATTGACTCAATCATTGCGTATGACGGAGGAATCTATAACAATTTTCCTCTTGATGTCATGCTGTCAGAGTTCAATCCGGATTTTGTGATTGGAAGCATTGTTTCCGGCGAAGAGGAGTTTCCAGACGAATATGACCTGTACGGTCAGATAAAGAACATGATCATCCAGGCAAGTGACTATTCCATGCCAGATTCTGTAGGAGTCAGGATTGAATACAATCTGTCTGATGTGGGACTTCTTGATTTTCATAGGATTACAGAGGTTGAACTGCGCGGTTATGAACTGGCAATGCAGTATGTGGATTCCATCAAGCAAAGAATGCCTTACCGTGCCACTGTTGAGTCTGTAATGGAACGCAGACGCGAATTCAAGTCTCGTTTTCCAGAGGTGGTATTCCATAGAATAGAGATTAACGGCGGTACAGAGGAACAGCGTGACTATATGGTACGTGAATTCCGTCAGAATTTGCCGTCTCTCTTTGACTATGAGGGACTTAAGCAAGGTTATTTTAGGCTTCTCTCAGATGGGTGCATACAGGAAATCATGCCTAAGACATTCTTCAATCCAGAAGATTCCACATTTACACTTCATCTGGATGTTGATTTTGACGAGAGGCCCCAGGTCAGGATTGGAGGTGCTCTATCTTCAAGTACTACCAGTCAGCTCTATGGAGCCATTTCATACAAGACCCTAAGCGAATTCTCAACCGAGTATCTGCTGGAAGGACAGATTGGAAAACTGTATAAGAATGCCCAGATTACGAGTCGTTTTGATATGGCCAGCCGTGTGCCAATGGCCATGTCTGCCATATTATCATATTGGGATCTGGACTATTACAACAGGAACTCATTCTTCTCAAGCAGTATAAGTCCTATTTCAAACAAGGAGATTGAGTTCTTTGGCAAGGTCAAGTTGTCATTGCCGTTCCTTGACAACAACAAGGCAGAGTTCAGTCTAGGAGCTGCACACCATAAGGATTATTACTCACAGGGGCAGACAATCAACCTGTACACCTTCAAATATGATGTGAGCCGTTACAACATGTTTGGATGGAGTGTCAAGTTCTGCGGAACGACACTTGACTACCTGCAGTATCCGACCAACGGACGCTCTCATCAGATCCTGGCGCAGATTTATACTTCAAACGAATCCATCAGGCCTGGCGGAATAAAGGACAAGTCATTCTCTGAGAACCAGTCTTGGCTGCAGATGTCATGCCATTTTGAAAGGTATTACCATCTGGAAGGTCCGTTGCATCTGGGTGGAGCCATTGACGGATACTACTCTACCAGAAACTTCTCAGAGAACTACGATGCCACAATGATGCAGGCCGGCTATTTCACTCCGACCCCGAACAGTCAGTTCATGTATGACCCAAACTTCAGGGCCAATGAGTACATTGCAATGGGTATCAAGCCTATCTATGTGATCAACAGCCATATTCATCTGCGCGGTGAAGTCTATGGATTCATGCCGTTTAAGCCTATACTCCAGGATGAGAATATGAAGGCATACTATGGGGAGCCTTTGAGCCGTACCTCAATAATGACAGAAGCGTCCATAGTTGCTCGCTATGGACGCATCTGTGCCAACTCATTCATCAGTGCCCGAAGCACCAACTGGAATAATCTGACTTTTGGCGTTACAGTGGGAATCCTGCTCCTGAACGAGAGGTCTTGTAGACTGAACCGTCAATCCGTATCCTTT
>JAKSIY010000067.1 GCA_024398535.1 Bacteroidaceae bacterium | reverse complement strand
TCACAGAGCCAACTCCTACATTCTCAGCTTGCTTCGGCCAGGCATTCCTTGAGCTGCACCCAACAAAGTACGCTCAGGAGCTCGTTAAGAAGATGAACGCAAACGGTGCAAAGGCATACCTTGTAAACACAGGTTGGAACGGTACCGGCAAGCGTATCTCTATTCCTGATACACGTGGTATCATCGATGCAATCCTTGATGGCTCAATCCTGAGCGCTCCAACTAAGAAGATCCCTTACTTCAACTTTGAGGTTCCAACTCAGCTGAACGGTGTTGCATGGGGTATTCTTGATCCACGCGATACCTATCAGGATCGTTCAAAGTGGGAAGAGAAGGCTAAGGATCTTGCTGCTCGCTTCATCAAGAACTTTGACAAGTACACAACAAACGAGGCTGGTAAGGCTCTTGTTGCTGCTGGTCCACAGCTCTGATTTTACCAAAGAAAATCAAATAATTGAGGATACTCTTTCCGGTACCGTCCGGAAAGAGTATCTTTGTTTTGTAAAAACAATTAGAATCTATGCACATAGCACTTATCGGATACGGCAAGATGGGCCACGAGATTGAGCGCATCGCTCTTTCACGCGGTCATGAGATTGTTTGCCGTATTGACATTTACATCCCTGAAGATTTTGAAAGTGAATCATTCAGAAATGCAGACATTGCAATTGAATTTACAGCCCCTACCCAGGCATACAACAACATCCTCAAGGCATTCAAGGCAGGAGTAAAGGTTGTAAGCGGAAGTACTGGCTGGATCCATGAACACGAGCAGGAAATGAAGGATCTCTGTGCAGATGGGAAAAACACACTTCTGTGGTCAAGCAACTACAGCATCGGCGTGGCCATCTTCGGCATGATAAACAAGTACCTGGCCAAGCTCATGAACAAGCAGCCTATGTATGAGGTGACAATGTCAGAGACACACCACATACACAAGCTTGACGCACCGAGCGGCACTGCAATCACACTGGCAGAAGGCATCCTGAGCCAGCTGGACCGCAAGACAGGATGGTGCAAGGGTACCCTGACAGCACCTGACGGCACAGTCAGCGGCAGCAAGGATGCACCAGCAGACATAATCCGTGTTGACTCAATCCGTGAGGGTGAGATTGCCGGCATCCATGAAATCTCATACGACTGCGAATCAGACGGCATCACCATCATACACAATTCCAAGAACCGCAGCGGACTTGCACTTGGCGCAGTCCTTGCAGCAGAATTTGCAGTGAACCAGACCGGTTTCCTTACCATGGATGACCTTATGGCTTCACTCTCATAATCAGAAGAAACTACAGAAATTTTATATGAGAAAGATTTCACAGGCAGACAAGACCAGCTGGATAAAACTGGCCATAATAATGGTACTTTACCTGCTCTTCCTTATCTGGATCAAGAGCTGGTGGGGACTGATTGTGGTACCATTCATCTTTGATGTCTATATCACAAAGATCATCAAGTGGACATGGTGGAGGGAGCTTCAGGAAGGCGTCCTGAAGAGCATCATGAGCTGGATCGATGCAATTGTGTTCGCCATGGTTGCAGTCTATTTCGTGAACATCTATTTCTTCCAGAACTACACCATACCATCATCTTCACTTGAGAAATCAATGATGGTCGGTGACTATCTCTATGTCAGCAAGGTGGCATACGGCCCAAGAAAGCCTATCACTCCGCTGACCATGCCTCTGACCCAGAACAAGATGCCAATCACAGGCGGCAAGAGCTATCTTAAGAAGCCTCACTGGGATTATGAGAGAGTCAAGGGTCTGGGTAGCGTCAAACTGAATGACATTGTAGTATTCAACTACCCTTCAGGAGACACCGTGGTTACCAATCCACAGTATCAGGCCATGGACTTCTACGGAATGGTCTATGCTATCGGAAACGGTATGTGCAATCCGGTTGAACTGGACAGCATGACCGCCCTTCAGCAGCGTAATGTCTATAACTTCTACTATCATCTGGGACGTGACTACATAGCCCAGCACCCAGAGCGCTTTGGAAATATTGACACTCACCCTGTTGACCGCCGTGAGAACTACGTGAAGCGATGCGTAGGTATTCCGGGCCAGACCCTTCAGATCATAGATGGCATGATTTACATTGACGGCAAGCCCAACAAGCAGCCGGATAATGTGCAGTTCAACTATGAGATTGAGCTCAAGGGATCAATCCCACAGGACTTGCGTGACAAGCTGAAGCTCAGTCTTGAAGACCTGCCACAGCAGATGAACCGTCCAGGTTCCTTTGTGATGCCGCTCACGGAAAGTGCAGCACAGGCCCTGAAAGCACGTACAGACCTGACCGCCAAGGTTGAGAAGATTGTAGAGAAGGACGGTGAAGGACTCTTCCCGCTCAACATGAATACCCACTGGAGCGTTGACAACTATGGTCCTGTATCCATCCCTAAGAAGGGACAGACCATTGACATTGACATCAACAACCTGCCGCTTTACGAGCGTATCATTGACGTGTATGAGGACAACGACCTGAAGGTTACCCACGACGGAAAGATACTCATCAACGGAGAACCCGCAACACAGTACACATTCAAGATGGATTACTACTGGATGATGGGTGACAACCGTCACAACAGTGCCGACTCGCGCTTCTGGGGCTTTGTTCCGGAAGACCACATCGTAGGACGTCCTGCCGTAATCTGGCTATCACTCAATAAGGACAAATCATGGGGTCAGAAGGGCAAGATCCGCTGGAACCGCATCATGCGTCCTGTCAGCAAGTTCAACTGATGGCACCTCTGCTCTGTTCGGCATATCTGCCCCCCATTTCACATTTCCTGGCCATGTATGGTCAGGAAACTGTATTTGTTGAGGCCTATGACAGATACCGCAAGCAGACCTACCGCAACCGATGCCTGATAGCCGCGGCCAACGGAGAGCAGGCCCTGACCATTCCCGTGGTCAAGCCGGAGCCCGGACAACTGATGCGCGACATCCGCATCAGCAGCCATGGAGACTGGAAGCACCAGCACTGGAACGCACTGGCATCGGCCTACATGAACAGCCCTTTCTTCATGTATTACCAGGATGATTTCCGCCATATTTTTGAAAAGGAGCACACGTTCCTGCTTGATTTCAACATGGAACTGACCGAGACTCTCCTTGACCTTACGGGGCTGAAAACGGCACTGTGCCTTACAGACAGGTATAATAAAGAGGTGCCCCAGGATCTGAGACACCTTATAAATACTGATTCAACCGGGACTCCATCCACGGAAGAATACTATCAGGTTTTTGCACAGAAAAACGGATTCCGCCAGGGACTGAGCATGGTTGACCTGCTCTTCAACATGGGACCGGAATCAATCCTTGTCCTTAAGAGGGCCAATGGTCTTCAGGATGGCCTCAGGAGCAATCCCTGACAGGCATCGGTAGTCACCGAAGCGACAGGCCTTCTTGCCATAGATTGAGCATGGACGGCAGGCCAACGGCAGCTGCACGCAGTCCTGAACCTTCTGCCCCACTCCCAGGAAACCCGCATTCGGATGGGTTGCGCCCCACACAGAGACCACGCGCGTTCCGCACAGCGATGCAATGTGCATGTTTGAGGAATCCATGGACAGCATGACGTCAAGCCGTGACATGAGTGCCATCTCTTGGTGCATGTTGAACATACCGCCAACCAGGACCACCGATCCATATTTTTCAGGCCAGTCTGCAATCTGCTCCTTCTCCTTGCCATAGGCAAAGATGAACACACGTACGCCAGATCTGGAGTCAAGATCTGCCACCACCTTTTCCATAAGTTCAAGAGGATAGATCTTTCCCTTGTGCGCAGCAAACGGAGCTATGCCGACCCAGGCATCCTGTCCTTTCTGTCCAAGTTTCTCCTCAACCTGGCCAAGCAGTTCGGGAACATTGCCTGCTCCGGCAGAAAAATCCATACAGAAGTCAAATCCAAGCCTTTCAAGAACTGACTGATATTTTTCAATTGAGAGCTTGAGTGGACGCTGTCTCTTGAAGTGCTGTCGGGTCAGGGCCCAGCGTGCAATCCTGCCCTTCCTGATAGTTGCAGTCCGGCATCCGGCAAGCCTGAGCTTCATGGTGATAGTGTGGGTACGTATCACTCCGTGAAGGTCTGCCACCATGTCAAAGTCCATTGACTTAAGCAGTTCCACAAGGCGTTTCAACCCCTCGGACCCTTTGTAATCCTTGTAAAGATCCACTCCCATGAAGCAGAAATTGTCAGGCATCGACTGGAAGAATGCCTCAAAACGGGAATTGGTCAGCATAGTGAATTTATGCTGAGGATAGGCCCTGCAGACAGAACTGAGTACAGGTACAGTCATTGCCACGTCTCCGATTGCAGAGAAGCGTATGGCAAGAACATTCAGGGATCTGTCTTTGTTATTTCTGGCCATTCTGACCGTAAAGAACTGGATTCAGGGATGGATCGTTGTACATCTTCATCTGCTTGTACACCTTCATGTACTTGCGGCCGGCAGCCATGTCATCAAGAAGCATGTCAATGGCCTGTGTCAGGTCCTTCTGCTGCTCAAGCAGGACCTCAAGCTTCTTGCTGCACTTCTCTCTCTGCTCGTATGAAACATCCTTGCGGCAAGCCTCAATGCGCATGTGGTAGATCTTGAGCTGCAGGATTGAAAGCCTGTCAACAGCCCATGCAGGACTTTCCGTATTGATGGTTGCATTGGAATTTACCTTTACAGCCGAGAACTGCTCCAGGAAATAGCTGTCAATCATCTCAACCAGATCCGTACGCTCCTGATTGGAATGGTCTATGCGACGCTTTATGGCCAGAGCCTCGACAGGATCAATCTGCGGATCGCGGATAATATCCTCAAGATGCCACTGAACAGTATCAATCCAGTTCTTGAGATAAAGGTAATACTCAATACTTTTTACCTCAAACGGATTCTCAATTGGAGTGTCAACGTTGTCATTCCTGTGATAATCCTCTATTGCCCGATTGAATATGGGCAGGCTCTTCTCTGTAAAAGTCATATTGCGTTCAATTGTTTTTTGAGACTGCGAAGTTAGGCATTTCCGGCAGTAGATACAAGTAATTCCACCTTACTTATTCATACGTACGATGCACACAACAACGCCTACTGTGCAAACTAATGCAATTTATGTAAGAAACGTTTTGCAAATGATACTCAAAAACAGTTCCTTTGTAACACAAAATTGTATAACAAGAAAAACAAAACTATTATGGCAGATTCAGAAATCGCAAAGAGAGTTCAGAATATCATCGTTGACAAGCTGGGCGTTGAGGCTTCAGAGGTTACTCCAGAGGCAAGCTTCGCTAATGACCTTGGTGCAGATTCACTTGATACAGTTGAGCTGATCATGGAGTTTGAGAAGGAGCTCGGTATCTCTATCCCAGACGATCAGGCTGAGAAGATTTCAACTGTAGGTGACGCAATCTCTTACATCGAGGGCGCAGCCCAGAAGTAATTCTGGCTACGTATGGGTAACAGGAGAGTCGTTGTTACTGGTCTCGGCGTAGTATCACCTCTTGGCAGCCATCTTCCAGAATTCTGGGAGAACGTAACTGCAGGAATGAGCGGAGCTGGACCTATAACAAGATTCGACCCTACCCTAAGCAACACCAAGACGAAATTCGCCTGCGAGGTCAGGAATTTCGATGTCACTGAATACATTGACAGGAAAGAAGCGCGTAAGCTGGATGCTTGCGCGCAATTTTCTGTTGGTGCCGGAGTTCAGGCGGTGAATGATTCCGGTCTGGACCTGAAGAGTGAAAATCTGGACCGTATAGGAGTAATCATGGGAATCGGCATCGGCGGATGCCAGTCATTCCAGAGTGGACTTACCTCTGTCAACCAGCAGAAAGAGAGCGGACAGGAACCAAAGCTGACGCCATTTTTCATTCCACAGATCATTGGCAGCATGACTGCCGGATATCTGTCAATAAAGTTTGGTTTCCACGGGCCGGGATATGTAACCTCGGCAGCCTGTGCATCGGGCACCAACGCCCTGATTGACGCCGTGAACATGATCAGGCTGGGAAAGGCAGACGTAATGCTGACCGGCGGATCAGAAGCTCCGCTCATAGACAGCGGCATTGCTGGTTTCAATGCCATGCATGCACTATCTACAAGGAATGATTCTCCTGCCACGGCTTCAAGGCCCATGAGCGGCAGCCGCGACGGATTCGTGATTGCAGAAGGAGCAGCCTGCCTTGTCCTTGAAGAGTACAGTCATGCCGTATCACGCAATGCTCACATCTACGCAGAGGTTGCCGGATGGGGACTCTCTTCAGATGCATTCCACATTACCGCACCGGACCCTGAAGGAGCCGGAGCCATCAAGGTCATGCAGAATGCCCTGGACGATGCCGGCATGAGACCTGAGGACATTGACTACATCAACATGCATGGAACGTCAACACCTCTGGGCGACGTGGCGGAATGCAAAGCCATCAGGAGCGTGTTCGGGGAGCATGTCTATGATATGAACCTGAGCGCCACAAAGTCAATGACCGGACACCTGCTGGGCGGTGCCGGAGCAATTGAAGGAGTAATCAGCGTAATGTCTGTAATGAATGACATTGTACCTCCGACCATCAATCATGAAGACGGAGACAATGACGAGCAGATTGATTACCGCATGAATTTCACCTTCAACAAAGCCCAGAAACGTACAGTAAGAGCTGCGTTGTCAAACACTTTCGGATTCGGAGGACACAACGCCTGCATAATTTTCAAAAAGCCAGAATGATGAAGATGCCGCATTTTAGGCATATCATTGAACATTCTGCAATCGTGGCATCGGTTGCAGCAATATGTTTCGGTTGCGCCAGCGTAGGTACGCCTGACGGCGGTCCCTATGACGAGACTCCACCCCGTTTCCTGGGTAGTGTTCCTGAGCGCAATGGGCTTGGTGTCACCAAAAAAGAGGTGACTCTTGAGTTTGACGAATACATCAAGCTTGAGAAGGCCAATGAAAAGGTGGTAATCTCACCACCCCAGACAGAGCAACCGGAAATCTCTGTCACCGGCAAGAAAATCCAGGTAAAACTGTTTGATACACTTCAGGCAAACACCACATACACAATAGACTTCTCAGACGGCATCGTTGACAACAACGAGGGTAATCCACTGGGAGACTTCTGCTTCAACTTCTCAACCGGAGACAGGCTTGACACGCTTCAGGTTTCCGGCTATGTCCTGCGCGCAGACAATCTGGAACCGGTCAAGGAGATTCAGGTTGGACTCCACAGCGACCTTCAGGACTCAGCGTTCACCACAAAGCCGTTTGAGCGCGTCTCAAAGACCGATGCCATGGGCCACTTTGTCATAAGAGGCATCGCCCCGGGAGAGTACAGGATCTATGCCCTTCAGGACATGGACCAGAACTTCACCTTCTCACAGAAGAGCGAGATGATTGCATGGTATGACTCCCTGATTGTCCCAACGCACGAGGCACGCTTCCGTACAGACACAATCTTCACCGCCGAAGGGAAGGTTGACACCCTGCTGACCGTCCCCTACACCCGCTTCATGCCCGATGACATTGTCCTTCTGGCATTCACAGAAGACCCTATCCTGCAGTACATGGTATCGTCAGAAAGACCTTCACATGAGAAGATGACAATGACATTTGCCCTGCCACAGGACTCTCTGCCGGTTATCCGTGGACTGAACTTTGACGAGACCGATGCCTTCATAATTGACAGCAACCTCTCAAAGGATACCATCACATACTGGATGAAGGATTCCCTGGTCTATTTCAAGGACACGCTGACATTTGAATACAGTTATCTGCGCTCTGACACCGACATGGTACTCAGAAGGCTTACCGACACACTCAAGATGTCCCCAAAGAAAAGCCATGCAAAGATTGTTCAGGAAGCCCTGAAAAAATCACAGGATGAGGCAAAGGAGCGTGACAAGGAGCTCAGAAGGCTAGAGAAGCAGAACGACACACTGGGAATACAGAGGCTTCTTGCCCCAAAGACCAAGTTCATGACCCTGCAGTCAAGCGCCAGCAACACCATGGACGTGAACCAGGTAATAACGTTCTCATTCAAGGAACCGGTGCTGGACTTCCCAGACTCAGTAGTCAGGATCATGCACGTGGTGAACGACTCGACCAAAGAACCTATGCCTTTCATTCTGGAACATGACAGTGCAGACATAAAGAGATTCCTTCTCTACTCGGAATGGAGACCGGAAGAGTCCTACGAACTGTCTGTTGACTCAGCAGGCATCACGGGTTTGTACGGGCTTCACACGGACGCCTATCAGCAAAAGATAAAGTTCCGCGCACTTGACCAGTACAGCACATTCACGGTCAATGTGGCAAACCCAAGGACCTCTTACCTTGTTGAGATTCTTGCATCGGCAGACAAGGTGGTACGCAGGGCATACGTAAGCAAGGAGGGCAGCGCAGACTTCTTCTTCATGAAGCCAGGCAAATACTATGTCAGGATGTTTGACGACGTCAACATGAACGGCCGCTGGGACAATGGCCTCTATGAAGAAAAGCGCAAGGCTGAACCTATGTACTACATGAACAAGCAGTTTGAGCTTAAGCAGAACTGGGATCACGAGACTGAGAAGTGGGACGTTCACACCCTGCCGATAGACCAGCAGAAGCCCGATGCCCTGAAGACCACGAAAAAGCAAGACAAGAAGCGGGTCTCAAAGAATGCAGAAAGAGACAAAGCAATGGCTGAACGTGAAGCCAAGAAGCTGAAAAACAGAAAGAAGGGCCAGGAAGATTAATTCCCGGCTCTTTTCATTATGTCCGTCCAGACTCTTATGAAGTTTCCTCCCCAGATTTTTTCAATATCCTGGAATGAGAGTCCCTGAGCTATCAGCAGGCGAGTAAGATTGACCAGCGTTGAGGCATCCTCAAGTCCCAGCAGACCACCGCCGCCATCCATATCCGTACCTATGCCGACATGGTCTATTCCCATGACATCTATCATGTGCATAATGTGTCTGACAGCATCGTGGATATTTGCCCCCGGCGTCTCCTTTATGAAGCCGTCGTACATGCATACCTGCGCAACTCCACCTGTACGTGCCAGCAGTTTCATCTGGTCATCGGTAAGATTCCTGGGATGGTTGCACAATGCCCTGGCAGATGAATGTGAGCAGATGACAGGCACCTGACTGACCTCAACGGCATCATAGAAACTCTTTTCACCGGCGTGAGACATGTCAACCATCATTCCAACCCTGTTCATCTCAAGCACTACCTGACGGCCAAACTCCGACAGTCCACCATGCTCGTTCATGCCCTTGGCTGAATCACAGATGTCGTTGTCTCCGTTATGGCAAAGCGTCATGTAGGCAACTCCCCTGTTACGGAAACGCTCCACATTGCTTATGTCTGAGCCTATTGCATAGCCGTTCTCAATTCCAAGCACAATTGCCTTCTGGCCCAGTTTTTTCAGGCGATACAGGTCTTCAGGAGTCCTGGCAACCGATGCATATCCCTTACACTCTCCGATGCGTTCCTCAATAAGGTCCAGGATCCTGTCAGCCTTGGCAGTTGCAGCCTTGAGCGAATCTGCATCGCGCTCCATCTGCTTCAGGTATGCCACCATGAAACTGGCATCAAGGTAACCTTCACGCATCTTATGCAGGCTGACAAGAGGTTCACCATCCTTGCGGACCTGGAAATGAGCGCCCTCATCAAAGAGCATCGGGGTGTCGCAATGGCTGTCAAGAGTCAGCACCCGCCTGTGAATGCTGCGGGCCTGGGAATATGAACGGCACTCGTTCACGAACCAGTCAAAGATGAGCATCATGGAACGGTCATCATTCAGTATCATGCATTCCGGATGCCACTGCACACCTATTATGGAGCGGAAGGTCGTTGACTCCATGGCCTCAATGATTCCGTCAGGAGCAGTCGCTGTAACCCTAAAACCTGCAGGAGCTTCCATGACTGCCTGATGGTGGAAAGAGTTAACCTGCATCTGCCTCTTGCCATAGAGTCTGGCAAGCAGGGAGTCCGGCTCAATGTTCACCGTATGTGAAGTCTCATATCGTGGAAGGCTCTGGTCGTGTCCAACCAGAGGCTTGTCGTGCTGTGAAACGATATCCTGATAAAGCTTTCCGCCTAGAGCTGCAGCCAGCATCTGAATGCCGCGACAGATGCCAAGGATAGGAATCTGCCTGTCACAGGCCAGACGGATCAGCAGCATCTCAGGCAGGTCACGTTCCGGATTGACCGACACCGTAGGATGTTTCTCCTGACCCAGAAAGTCAGGATCAATATCAGCGCCACCTGAAAGCAGGATTCCGTCAACACGCTCCAGGAGCGATGCAATCAGCTGAGCATCAGCAAACGGAGGTATGATGACCGGCGTTCCGCCAGCCTGGACTATTGACTGATAGTATCCCTTTGCCAATGTGCAGTCAGAATCACGGAAATTTCCACTGATTCCAATTACAGGAGAAGCTCCCTCAAACAAAGAGAGACCATCGTAAGCTCTACTGATGGTCTCCTGATATTGTTGATTTTTACCCATTAATCTTCTGAAATTTCAATAGGAACAGTCTTCTGAAGACCCTGGTCAAGAGAGATGAGGGTCTCAGTTGAAACAACACCTTCAATCTCCTGAATCCTGCTGTTCAGCAGCTGCATCAGATGGGCGTTGTCACGTGCATACAGCTTGATCAGCATGGTATAGCGGCCAGTGGTGAAATGTGCTTCAATCACCTCTGGAATCTGGGCAAGACTGACTACCACCTGATGGTAAAGAGAACCCTTCTCAAGAGTAAGTCCCACATAGGTACATGTGCTGTAGCCGATGCTCTTTGGGTCAATGTTGTAACTTGAGCCGACTATCACTCCGTCGTCAAAGAGACGCTGTACACGCTGATGCACTGCCGCACGTGAGACACCGCACTGGACGGCCACGTCACGGAATGGGATTCTGGCGTTCTGAGTGATAATCTGAAGAATCTTCCTATCCAGGTCATCCATGTTCTTTTCAGACTCTATTGTCTTCCTTGTTGCCATTACTGTTTCCTTTTAACGGGAACAAAAGTATACATTTTTTTGTCAGTTCCACATTTTCTATGACAAAATGTTAGCAAAAACTCCATTCTTGCATATAATAATGACGCCTTGGCCCGCATTGGCAGGTCAAGGCGTCATATTCAGGTTATATATCAGATTACTCTGCAGGAACAACTTCTGCAACCTCAAGCTCAAAAATCAGAGCAGAATAAGGCTTGATTTCTGAACCCGGCTGCTCCTGGGTTCCGTATGCCAGGTTGTATGGGATGTAAATCTCATACTTTGAACCCTGAGGCATGATCTGGAGAATCTCCTTCCAACCGTCAATAACACCGTTTACACGGAGCTCAACTGGACTTGTAGAGCTGTCAAATACAGTTCCGTCAACAAGAGATCCCTTGTAGATGGCCTTAACCCTGTCTCTTGGACCGGCTACAGGACCATTACCCTGCTTGATGACCTTGTAGAGAAGACCAGAACCAGTAGCAATCACGCCCTCCTCCTTTGCCTTCTTGGCAAGGTACTCCTCACCGGCAAGCTTGTTCTCTGAATACTCATCCTCAATTCTCTTCTCTGAGAAGTAGTTGAACAGACGGTCTGCCATGGCATCGGCCTCATCTGGGGTCATGATGCTGAAGTCGTTTGCAGCACCAGCAACGAAACCACCCATGTAGTTCTCCTTGCTCATGCTCTGTCTGCCGCTTGTGCCGAACATGTTCTCATTGATCTGGGTATAGGCAGTTGCAATCTCAGACTGACCAATCTGGAGACCGGCAATGTATGCTGTCTTGGCAGCATCGTCACCCATGGCAGCGCCCTCATAGAAGCCCTTGACAAAGTCCTTCATGTAAGTTGTATCGACACCCATCTGGCCAGCCAGATACTGAATGAAGCCACGGGTACGAGCCATACCGATTGCGTATGAAACAGAGTCAACCTCTGATTTCAGTGAAACCTTGGCAGGTTTTGAGCCACCGCAGGACATCAGAGTGCCTGCAAGAATGGCAATGACAAGAATGTTTTTCTTCATTTCTTTATTTTTTAATTATTAGCATTTTTCGTTTGAGCCCGCAAAGATATTTCTTTTTTCTCAAATCAGGCTGTCAATTTCTGACCAAAGCGAGCCTCCAGAACATTAATTATGTAATCACCAATCTTTTCATAGTCACAGATCATGTCTGTGTAGTAAACTCCCATCTGATAATCATAGGCATGGGAATCAACGTCAAGAACGTTTTTGTTCTTCAGTTCTGTTCGGTAATTGTTGATTTCATTCTCAACGTTCAGGATTACATTGTGGTCAATTCCTTTTGAACCGCCACTCAGGAATTTCTCAATATTTGTAAGGTTTCCATCAACAAGTTCAGACATCCTGCCAATGTGCTCATACTGGGCTTCAGTAAAGTCAGACTTACCCTTGTTCTTTCGGTTCAGGGTTCTTGCCAGATTGTAGATACTGTCGCAGATACTCTCTATCTCAGATATTTCACGGAGCATCGACTGTACCTTGGTCTTTCCTTCTGCACTCAGGCGGCCTTCAGACACTTTGGTAAGATAAGCAGCAATCTCCACCTCCATACGGTCACTGATGCTTTCATACTTTTCTATACGGCTGAACAGTTTGGTAAACTCGCTGTCATCCGTTATCTTCATAAGGTCTGAGATGAATCCGTACATCCTGTGTGAACGTGTCATATACAGGTTGATCTCCTTTTCTGCCTCAAGAAGTGAGAGTTCAGACGTTGAGGACAGCATACTGCTCTGAATGTAACGCAGGCGGAACTCCTCATCCTCTTCCTTCTGCGGAATCACGCCGCAAACAAACTTCTCAATGTACTTTGTGAATCCAATCAGGAGCGCAGTATTGATTACGTTGAATGCTGTATGGAATGTTGCAAGGACGTAAGTCAGCTTGAAATGCATCTCCTCTACCTGGGCAGGAGTCATGTTCGGGTCTGAGTTGTCCGGATCAATTCCCCACACGCTGCATACCATCCTGATGAACGGCTTGAACAGGACCAGCACCCAGATTACGCCGAACATGTTGAATGTAAGGTGGGCAAGAGCAGCACGCCTGGCCTGCGTATTGGCAGAAAGTGCAGCAATGTTTGAAGTGATTGTCGTACCAATGTTTTCACCCATTACAAGTGCGATGCCCAAATAGATAGGGAGCACGCCGGCAGAACAGAGAATCATGGTGATGGCCATGATTGCAGCAGACGACTGCACGCACAGGGTCAGCACACCGCCCATCAGCACGAAGAACAGAATTGAAGCGAATCCCCAGCCACCTGTTGCCATGAAGAAGTTCATGACAGCCTGATTGTCCTGCAGATTCATCTCTGAGGCATGTGTCCTAAGGGTAATCAGACCCAGGAACATGAAGGCAAATCCAAACAGGAACTCACCGAAAGACTTCTTTGAACTGCTGCCGGAGAAATAGAATGGGATTGCAACCGCAAACATCATCCATGACAGTTGCGACAGATCAACAGAGAAGCCGAAAAGGGCCATGATCCATGCTGTGAGAGTAGTACCGATGTTGGCACCCATAATCACAGAAATGGCCTGCAGAAGAGTCAGCAGGCCAGCATTTACAAAACTTACAGTCATCAGGGTAGTGGCAGTTGACGACTGGATAGATGCTGTTACGACAGCACCGGTAATGACTCCCGCAAAACGGTTTGTTGTCATTGCACTGAGAACCTTGCGCAGCGTACCGCCGGCAAATTTCTGGATGCCCTCACTCATGTTCTTCATACCGAACATCAGGAGCGCAAGACAGCCAATGACCTTGATAATGTCTAGTAGACTCATATAGTTGAAAGTTATTTTGTCACTTTAACAGTTCCACATGATGCCCTGAATGAAAAAAAGGCTAATTTTGTTTCAAACATAAAGAGCACTATGATAGAAATCTTCTGCAAAAATAACAAAATTTCCAAATCTCTGCCTGAAGGTCTGTCACTTTTGGAAATATCAAGGAACTTTGAGACCGGTCTCAAGTACCGTCCAGTCTGCGCATTGGTAGAAAACAAACTGAAAGGTCTTGGAGTAAAGATATACAACAACACTGCCGTGGAATTCATGGACACCAGCACCACATTCGGCTCCATGACCTACCAGAACGGCGTTTTCTTCATCCTGTCAAAGGCCGTACAGGACCTGTTCCCAGGAACGCTGGTAAAAATGGCGCACCCGGTTTCAAACGGCATCTACTGCCCTATCATGAAGGAGAACCTGACTGAAGAGGATGTCCAGAAGATACGCCAGCAGATGGACAGCATCATTTCTGACGCAATCCCGTTCGTATTCCACAAGGCCGATGCAACAGAGGTCATCAGGATAATGAATGAAGCCGGAAGACCCGATGCTGCCCAGCTGATAGAGACCACCGGTACCTACTACGCAACATACTACACCCTGGCAGGAATGCCTGACTGCTACAATGGCTGTCTCCCGCCAGACACATCATTTATATATCTGTACAGCATCGACCTCTGCAACAACGGAGTTATTCTACGAATTCCTGACAGGAAGAAACCAGACACTCTGCCAGAGAAGATCAGGCAGGACAAGATGTTTGAGATTTTCAAGGAGTATCACTCATGGCAGGAGATCATCGGCATATCAACCGTATCTGACCTGAACAAGGTCTGCCAGGAAGGAAGAAAGGCCACTGACCTGATCAATGTGGCAGAGGCTCTTCAGACAAAGAAGATTGTCAACATTGCAGATACAATCCGACAGCGTCGTGAAGCAGACGGCAAGCTCAAGCTGATTCTGATTTCCGGTCCATCATCTTCAGGAAAGACCACTTTCAGCAAGCGCCTGCAGGTTCAGCTCATGGCCAACGGCCTGACGCCAAAGGTCATTTCGCTGGACGACTATTTCGTTGACCAGGTGAATACCCCAAGGGACGAATCCGGAGACTACGACTTTGAGTCACTCTACGCACTGGACCTGCCGTTCTTTG
>JAKSIY010000066.1 GCA_024398535.1 Bacteroidaceae bacterium | reverse complement strand
ACAACTGGCACGTTCATCACGGAGCACACCAGATTCTCATCTGCGTAAGCGGTGAAGGCATCTATCAGGAATGGGGAAAACCAGCCATCCGACTCCATGCCGGTGACATAATCGATATTCCTGAAGGAGCAAAGCACTGGCACGGAGCAACAAAGGATTCATGGTTCCAGCACCTTGCAAGCCATGTGCATGTTGGCAATCCTGAGAGTAATGAATGGCTCGAGCCTGTATCGGACGAGCAGTACAACGAAGCAAACAAGTCACTCTAACTAGCACAATTGAGGGTTGGTAAGAGTTTAATTTGCCCCACCAGCTACCGTTCAGGCCGCCTTAGAATAAAAAAAAGCGCCAAACCTTTGGATTAATAAAAATCGTGTATAACTTTGCCGAAACAAAAGCAACAAACTGAAATGAAAGCATTCATGACATCTCTCCATACAACTTGTTGTTGTACCGCGCCCAACTGATTGGTACGGTCTGAGATTGTCATGTAAAAAGAAGAAACATACAAGATATCCTGAATATGAGGACCTGCCAATCAATCTGGCAGGTCCTTTTTTGTTTATACAAACCATTAATAAAACACATAATTATGATTCACAGAAGTATTACAGAACTGATTGGAAACACACCATTGGTAGAACTTGCACCAGCACAGGGACAGAAGGCAAGAATTGTTGCCAAGATTGAATTCTTCAATCCTGGTGGCAGTGTAAAGGACCGCATCGCACTGGCCATGATTGAGGATGCAGAAGAGAAGGGCATCTTGAAGGCAGGAAGCACAATCATTGAACCTACAAGCGGAAACACGGGAGTAGGACTTGCATGGGTAGGCAGATCCAAGGGATACAAGACTATACTGACCATGCCTGAGACCATGAGCGTAGAAAGAAGGAATCTTCTTCAGGCTTTCGGGGCTACGATTGTCCTGACACCTGGAGCTGAAGGAATGAAGGGTGCTATTGCAAAGGCCCAGGAGCTGAAATCACAGATTGACGGTGCGGTAATACTGGGGCAGTTCACAAACCAGGCAAACCCACGCATGCACGAACTGACTACCGGAAAGGAGATTATACGTGACACAGAAGGCGCAGTTGACATCTTTGTTGCCGGAGTTGGAACCGGAGGAACTGTCACAGGAACTGGACGTGCCCTGAAAGCATACAACAAGAATATAAAGGTGGTGGCAGTTGAGCCAGAGTCTTCACCAGTACTTTCAACCGGAAAGAGTGGCAGTCACAAGATTCAGGGCATCGGCGCAGGCTTTGTACCGGAAACCTATGATGCATCGGTCATTGACAGCATTGAGACTATCTCAAATGACGATGCCTTTGATGGCGCAAGAAAGTTGGCTGCACAGGGAATCCTGGTGGGAATCTCTTCAGGCGCTGCTTACGCAGCCGCTCTCAGACTGGCAGAAAAGGATGAGAATGCTGGAAAGACAATAGTAGTCCTTCTGCCTGACACCGGTGAAAGATACCTCTCTACCCCACTCTTCAAGCAACCAGAACAATAATGGAAAGAAACAAGGTAATACACAGTATATCAGAGCAGTTGACTGGCATCACCCAACAGGAGGCCAGAATGCAGCTCAGGACAGGCAGCACTCTCCCATCTACAGAAGAGCTGGGCAGATTCATGGAGCTGATAAAAGCGGTTCTGTTTCCGGCGTTCTACCCGCATGGAAGCATCAAGGATTCACTTGAAGACATACACACTATTCTTTCAAGACAGATAACGCGTGCCATGGCCTTCACAATGAAGAAAGATGAGATTGACATCAGCCAGACCGCCATAGACACAGCAGACAAATTCGTAGCCAGCCTACCGGAAATTAGAGAGAATCTGCTGACAGACATTGAGGCTGTAGCTCACAATGACCCTGCCGTCACTGATTTTGCCGAGGTGGTGTTCAGCTATCCGGTAGTGAAGGTCATGACTTACTACAGGACAGCGCACAAGCTGCTTGAACTGGGTGTTCCCATGCTTCCAAGAATACTGGCAGAAACAGCACATTCACTTACCGGAATAGACATTCATCCGGCTGCAAGGATTGGAAAATGGTTCAGCATTGACCATGGAACCGGCGTAGTGATTGGAGCAACGGCCATCATCGGTGACCACGTGATGCTGTATCAGGGAGTCACCCTGGGTGCCAGGAACTTCAGGTATGACAAGGACGGTAAGCCGATTGACGAGCCACGTCATCCGATTCTTGAGGACAATGTCACAGTCTATTCAAACACTTCAATCCTGGGCCGCGTAACCATTGGTCACGACACGGTCGTAGGCGGTAACATCTGGCTTACACACAGTGTCCAGCCACATTCCAGGATTCTTCAGGGAAAGACTATAGAGGAAAAGACATTCTCAGACGGAGAAGGCATTTAGTTCTGGAAGTCGTAGAACCACCAATAGGTCTTGCCGTATCTCTTCCTGAGAGAGTTGCTCCTGTACTGAAGAGGCTGTCCTTCAAGGGCGGCCTTTTCTTTATTATAGGCGCCGAACAATACCCTCTGTTCTGTAGTCTGCTGAGGATAGGCCTCATCAAGGAAGCCGGTCTGTTGTCCGGCAATACTGTCATTGAGTAATACTGCCTGCAGGTAGAACAGCGGGAAAGAACCATCCTGCCAACTCACGGCAGAAATCAGCGATGTATCTGACGGAGCCTCAAGCGATGAAACAAATCCTGCAAGGTCCTTGTTCAGCAGCATTGCTGTAAGCAGGGCATTTTCACGGCGGGCACTGTGGAAAGCAGTATCCTGCAATGCGTTGGATACCATACGGGGATATGGCAGAGGATACAGGAACATCATTTCTCCAAGCAGGCTTCCCTCAGGAGAGCTGCCGGCATCGGCCATTGCCATGGCGCGTGTCCTGCTCAGAGTGAGCAGGCTGCTTACCTCTTCGGCACCTGATCCTATTGCCAGAACACGCTCGTATCGGCCTTTCTCAAGATATCTGGCAGCAGCCAGTTCCCTATGGGTAACCTCATTGGAATTTGACACAAGACAAGGCAGCAGCAGTACTACGGTAAGAACGGCCATGTTTACGGTCCATCCCTTGATTCTATCTTCACGGTTGCGTCTGTAAACGGAAGAGAAGAGCCTCATGCCAATGAGAACTGCTACAGAAACAGCAATCAGCGCAATCCAGGCACCCCAGGAATGCCCCATTATGTGCTCGGAATTGAAAGCCGTATTGGCCCCAAGCAGTAGAGCGGAAGGAAGATAGTTCAGTCCGTCCCACATTCCATGGAATCCCAGGATCCGCACCCACAGAGCACGCAGGCCGGTAACGACAGATGCAAATATCAGGGAAAGCAGTAGAGGATGAAATACAATTATCACATCTCCTGTGAACTCCGGATGCGCCATTCGCTCAATATCTGTCTGATACAGGAACAGATACAGAAAACTGAATACAAAAAAGACAGCCACATTCCACTGTTCTATCCCCCTGTCATTACGGCTTGTATAACTCATGAGCAATCAGGCTTTTCTTTTAAGTACCAATGCTGTTCTTGCCGGAAGGTAAAGTCTGAGCCACTCCTTACCTGATTTTGCCAGCAACTGGTCAAACTGGGTAAGATGCGACTGCTTGTCGTCAACCAGTCCGTTTCCGCCAAACTCCGGGCTGTCAGAGTCAAGCACAATCTCATATTCTCCGGCAGGAACCCTGAAACCATATCCCTCAAATGACTTTGAAGGATTGAAGTTGAACACAAAAACAAGGTCACCGCGTCCGTATGCCATCACCTGGTCATAGTCATTATGCCAGTATTCCACGAATTTTGTCTTCTGCAGATTCTTCTCAGAGCGCAGCAGGCTTACCATGGCGCGGTCAAAGTCTCCAAGGTAATGGTACAGCAGGTCTTTCCGGTCAACAAGGCTCCACTGACGTCTTGCATACTTGTAGCTCCAGTCATTCCCCTCACGTGGGAAATCAATCCATTCCGGATGGCCGAACTCATTGCCCATGAAATTCAGATAGCCGCCGTTAATGGTCGATGCAGTGACCAGCCTTATCATCTTATGAAGTGCGATGCCCCTTGACACGGCATAGTTCTCAGAACCCTTCTGGAAATGCCAGTACATGTCAGAGTCAACGAGCCTGAATATTACGGTCTTGTCACCAACCAGGGCCTGGTCATGACTCTCTACGTATGAGATTGTCTTCTCATCCTTGCGGCGGTTGGTAAGTTCCCACAGGATTCCGGCCGGATTCCAATCCTCATCGGCCCTCTCTTTTATAGTCTTGATCCAGAAATCAGGAATGTTCATGGCCATCCTATAGTCAAAGCCCATGCCACCGTCCTTGAGCGGAGCAGCCAGGCCAGGCATTCCGGAAACCTCTTCTGCAATGGTGATGGCCTTTGGATTCACCTCATGAATCAGCTTGTTGGCCAGCATCAGGTAGCAGATGGCATCGCCATCCTGACGGCCGTTGTAATAGTCACCATAACCGCAGAAGTTCTCACCCAGACCATGGCTGTAGTATATCATAGAGGTGACACCGTCAAAGCGGAATCCGTCAAAGCGGAACTCATCAAGCCAGTACTTGCAGTTTGAGAGCAGGAAATGAAGCACCTCGCCCTTTCCGTAGTCAAAGCAGAGCGACCCCCATGCCTGATGCTCATGGCGGTCACCAGACAGAAAGTACTGATAAGGATCACCGGCCAGGTTTCCCAGACCTTCAAGTTCATTCTTCACAGCGTGTGAATGAACAATGTCCATAATCACACCCAGACCCATGGAATGAGCGGTGTCAATCAGTTCCTTCAGTTCCTCAGGAGTTCCGAACCTTGATGATGGAGCAAAGAAGTTTGACACGTGGTAGCCGAAGCTTCCGTAATAAGGATGCTCCTGAATGGCCATTATCTGTATGCAGTTGTAGCCGTCCTCCTTAACGCGCGGCAGGATTTTCTCTGTAAACTCACGGTAGGTGCCTACTCCTTCTGTCTCCTGAGCCATGCCAATGTGGCATTCATATATCATGAGAGGCTCTGTTCCCAGCTTGAACTTGCGGGACTTGAACTTATACGGTTTCTCAGGTTCCCACACCTGAGCAGAAAAGACGTATGAGACCGGATCCTGAACTACCCTGCGGCACCAAGCCGGGATTCTGTCACCGCAGCCTCCGTTCCACCAGACTCTCATCTTGTAGTGCTGGCCATGACGAATGGCATTTGACGGAATCCTTACCTCCCATACACCGGCATTGTTGATTCTGGTAAGACGGAACTCGTCACGCTCCTGCCAGTTTGAGAAGTCGCCGACCAACGCTATGGCTGTGGCATTCGGAGCCCATTCACGGAACACCCATCCACGTCCTGTGCGATGCAGGCCAAAGTACATGTAGCCTGTGGCAAAATCTGCAAGTGTACCATTGCCGGTCAGTTCCTTCTCACGTCTTACGGCATAGTCCGCACGGCCCAGGATAGCATCTTCAAACGGAGCAAGCCACTTGTCTTTCTTTACAATATTAAGCATAGGGATATCACTTTTGGTTGTTCAGGAACGCCTCTG
The DNA here is from genome assembly GCA_024398535.1 of Bacteroidaceae bacterium. GTDB lineage: Bacteria > Bacteroidota > Bacteroidia > Bacteroidales > Bacteroidaceae > Colenecus. The sequence goes on along the minus strand of JAKSIY010000066.1, from coordinate 9,440 downwards.
CAGCAGCAAGGTCCTGAGGGGTATCAATTCCAATAGTTTCAACATCAGTCGTACCGACCTTGATGCGCAGACCGGCAGAGAGCCATCTGAGCTGTTCCAGACTCTCAGCTTTCTCAAGTGGAGCCTGTGGCATTGCAGTTATGCGAGCCAGGACATCAGCCTTGAAGGCATACAGTCCGATATGTTTCAGATAAGTATGGCGGCTGGCCCACTCGCTCTCATCAACGCCGCGCAGATACGGAATCACGCTGCGGCTGAAATAGAGTGCATTCCAGTTATCGTCAACCACCACCTTTGGGCTGTTCGGATTGGACAGTTTCTCAAAAGGCGTATCAGGCGCAAACGGCTTCACCAATGTAGCTATGTCTGTGGCAGGATCATTGAACAGCTCCTTTATTGTCTGCAGCTGTGAAGGCTGTATGAACGGTTCATCGCCCTGGATATTCACAATAACATCAGCGTCCGAACCACTTTTCCGGAAAGCCTCAAAGCAACGGTCCGTTCCGCTCTTGTGGTCTGTGCGAGTCATGACAGCGCGTCCTCCGAACTCCTGAACCACGTTTAGAATGCGTTCGTCATCAGTGGCAACCACCACACTGTCAAAGACTGCAGTTGCCTGTTCATATACTCTCTGGATTACAGGTTTGCCCCTCAGTATGGCCAGAGGTTTTGCCGGGAAGCGGGTTGACGCATATCTGGCAGGTATAATAGCTATGAATTTCATTGTCTTCAGAATGAATCAATTGTATAATGACTTGTTGCATCGGCCTGTCTTGCATTGCCGGCACAAGGATCAAATCCTTCAGGAATATCAAAACGGGCATCGGCCGAGTAGCCCAGTGTCGATGCATTCTTATATACCTTCTGCATGAACAGACCCCAAATAGGAAGTGCCATGCGCGAGCCCTGGCCGAACTCCATTGAATCAAAATGGATGTCACGGTCCTCACCGCCTACCCAGCAGCCGGCAACCAGTTCTGGAGTGTAGCCTATGAACCAGGCATCGGAATGATTGTCTGTCGTACCGGTCTTGCCGCCACAGTCAACGCGGGTATAATTGTGTACGCGCATACCCGTACCTTCATTTATCACGGCTCGCATCATGTCAATCATCTTGTACGATGACTCTGCGCTGATGACCTCATTACTGTGAGCGGTGAACGTTGACAGGGTGTTTCCGTCTGCGTCCTCAATTCTTGTAACATACAGAGGCTGTGTACGGATTCCCTTGTTCGGGAATGCAGTATAGGCACTGACCATCTCTGCAACAGAGACGTCACAGGTTCCAAGACAGAGTGACGGTACAGGTTCAATTGCCTGGTTCCTCAGTCCATACTCATGAAGGATGTTCTTGAACTCATACGGACTCAGTTTACTCATTAGGTAAGCCGTGATATTGTTATTTGAACGGGAAAGACCCCATTTGATGGACACCAGCTGCCCTATCATCTCCTTGCCGTCATCCTTTGGACGCCATATCTGACCACCCTCAGTAAGAATTGTCTGCGTCTCGTTGACCGCCTGGTCACACGGAGAAAATCCGCTCTCCATTGCCAGAGAATAGAGGTAAGGCTTGATTGTAGAACCCACCTGGCGACGACCGGTAGTAACCATGTCATACTGGAACTGTCGGTAATCAGGTCCGCCAACATAAGCCTTCACATATCCTGTAGAAGGTTCCATTGCCATGAAACCGGTCCTAAGGAAGTACTTCAGGTATCTGAGTGAATCCATCGGGCTCATTACCGTATCAATATCACCGGAATATGAGAATATGGTCATCTCTCTTGGAGTATTGAAAATCTCCTTGATCTCCTCCTTGGACTTGCCGGCCTTTACAAGACTCTTGTATCTGTCAGTATCCTCCATGGCCTTGTTCATAATCTTTTCAAGATCGGCAGATGAAAGATTCCTTGAGAAAGGAGCTGGAGCCTTGTTTCCCTTGACCCTGAAGAACGTTGGCTGCAGGTAATTGCGCAGATGTTCATCGACGGCATCCTCTGCATACTGCTGCATGCGGGAGTCAATGGTCACATACACCTTCAGACCGTCAGAGTAAAGGTTATAGTTGTCTCCACGTGAATTCCTGTTCTTGTTGCACCAGCCGTACAGAGGATCGTTTGCCCAGTCAAGGGAATCCTCATAGAACTGCTGCATCTGCCAGCCACGGTAGTTCTTCTTCTCAGGTTTGCTTTTGGTCATCCTTAATCTCAGATACTCGCGGAAATATGTTGCAAGGCCCATCTTGTGGTCAACTCTGTGATAGTCAAGCACAATATCAGTCTGCTGCAGGGAGTCCATCTCTGCATGAGCCAGGAATCCGGCCTTGTTCATCTGTGAAAGGACCACATTCCTGCGTTCGCGGGTACGCTCTGGGCGCCTCAGCGGGTTATACAGTGAAGAGTTCTTGCACATACCCACAAGCATGGCAGCCTCCTGGGCATTCAGGTCAATCGGTTCCTTTCCGAAATAGGTATTCGATGCCGTATAGATTCCAATTGCGTTGTTGCAGAAATCATACTTGTTAAGGTACATTGTCAGTATCTCCTCTTTTGTATAATACCTTTCAATCCTTACGGCAATGACCCACTCTATAGGCTTCTGCAGGGCACGCTGTATGGTATTACGGGCTACATGTTCCGTGTAAAGGAGCTTTGCCAGCTGCTGGGTCAGGGTACTGCCGCCGCCCGCACTCTTCTGCTGGAGGATAAGCCTCTTCACGACTGCACGCGACAGCGCCTTCATGTCAATTCCGCTGTGATTCAGGAAGCGGACATCCTCAGTAGCAACCAGCGCCTTGACAAGATATGGGGACAACTCGTCGTAGTCAACCCACACACGGTTGTCACGGCTGTTGGAATAGGTTCCCAGCAGGACACCGTCAGAGGAAATTATCTGAGTTGCAAACTTATCTATAGGATTTTCCAGCTCCTCAACGGAAGGCATATTGCCAACCCAGCCATGGGCTATGGCAAAGAAAACTCCCGCTACAGAAAGAATGCCAAGGGCAAACAGAGCCCACAGGCAGAGTATGATTTTTTTCATCTTCCTACTATTTACTATGTAAAATCCTACAAATATAGCTCATTTTTGGGCATCGGAACACAACTTTTCCACAATTTAGGTTTTTATAATTATTAGTCTGACAGGGCATGCATTTTTGTTACTATCTTTGGAGTCTGGGAAAACGAGTCATTATATATGAATCAGAAAAACAGAAGTCTTGTAACTCTTGAAGACCTTGACAAGGAGAAGATTCTGCACCTGCTTGACCAGGCAGCAAAGTTTGAGAGCAATCCTAACCGCAAGATTCTTGACGGTAAGATTGTTGCTACCCTATTCTTTGAGCCGTCAACAAGGACCAGATTGAGTTTTGAAACCGCAGTAAACAGGCTAGGAGGCCGCGTGATAGGCTTTTCCGATGCTGCCACAACCAGTTCCACAAAGGGAGAGACCTTGAAGGACACCATAATGATGGTAAGCAATTATGCAGACCTTATCATCATGAGGCATTATCTTGAGGGAGCAGCAAGGTACGCAAGTGAGGTTTCGCCGGTGCCTATCATCAACGCAGGTGACGGTGCCAACCAGCACCCTTCACAGACCATGCTTGACCTATACTCCATGAAGAAGACCCAGGGAAGGCTTGAGGACCTGAACATCTACCTGGTAGGTGACCTGAAATATGGCCGCACGGTACATTCCATGCTTCAGGCCATGAGATACTTCAATCCTACATTCCACTTCATAGCTCCATCAGAACTGCAGATGCCAGAAGAATGGAAGGACTACTGCCGCCATTACGGCATCAAGTTCCATGAAAGCACAGAGTTCAATGAGGACATCATTGCCGATGCAGACATCCTTTACATGACACGCGTCCAGAAGGAGCGTTTCTCTGATCTTCTTGAGTATGAGAGAGTAAAGAATACATACATCCTGCATCGTGACATGCTGTGCAAGGCAAAGCCTACGATGAAGATCCTGCATCCGCTCCCAAGAGTGAACGAGATCAGCCAGGACGTTGATGAGAGCCCTATGGCATATTATTTCCAGCAGGCAAAGAACGGACTCTTTGTACGTGAAGCTTTGATCTGCAACTCACTTGACATTCAGATCTGACAATATGGGAAAATCAGAATTGCTTGTAGCAGCATTACAGAACGGTACGGTTATTGACCATATTCCGACAGACAAGGTATTTGACATTGTCAACCTGCTGAAACTGCAGGAGATGAAGACTCCTATCACCATCGGCAACTATCTGTCAAGCCACCGCATGGGCAGAAAGGGCATCATCAAGATTTCAGACAGGTTCTTCACCGACCATGAGGTTGACAAGATGGCAGTTGTAGTTCCAAACATACAGCTGACCACAATCCGCGACTATGAGGTTGTGGACAAGAAGAGCGTAACAATGCCGGACGAAATCAATGGAATTGTAAAGTGCCCTAACCCTAAGTGCATCACGAATCATGAGCCGATGCTTACCAGGTTCTTTGTGACAGACAAGGAGTGCGGTTCACTCCGATGCAGATATTGCAACAAGGAGATTACCAGAGACGAGGTCAAGCTGTTATGAAAACACCCTTGATCCTGTTGACACTATCCCTTCTGTCTCCGCTTTCTTCAAGAGCGGAGACAGCCGGTGTTGACAGCTTCAAGGAGTCACTTGGCTGGGGTATGCGTTTCGGTTTTGGAGCCAGGTCCACAGACATGCAGGCGCTGAACGTATCCGGACACCCCATAAAGGATTACACAAAGAACAATCAGGTAGGATACTGCGGAACGCTGTTTGCCAGATACAACACACCTGACATGTTCTTTCAGGCAGAAGGATCAGTACTTCACAGCAGGACATCAATCTCATTTGACAGAAACAGCTGGAACACAGCTGACCCAACTCTGCAGAACTCCACATTTGCTACAGACCAGATGGTGCTGAGAGCCGGAGTGAATGCGGGCTACAAAGTAGTAAACCAGCCTCCGTACACCATGTCACTCTATACTGGTCCTGTTGCAGAGCATGTACTTGAAAGCTTCTCCAAGACAGAGTTTTCAGGGTTTGCATCAGATGACATGTATGAGGAGATTGCCCCTGTACAGATTGCATGGAAGACCGGCCTGGAGTGCACCATAGGCAATGCTGTCTTCTGTTTTGAATACCAGAAAGGGCTTCACAACATATCAAGAGGAATCTACGACAGCGCCACCGGAGAACTCTCGGAAGAGACTGTCCTGAACAGGACGAACGGAATACTGTCATTTTCCGTAGGACTTATTTTTTAAAGGAATAGAGAAACAAAATACACATAAAAAACATGGAAAGAGATCAACAGATTTTTGACATCATCGAGCGCGAACACCAGCGCCAGAAGAAGGGCATCGAGCTCATCGCTTCAGAGAACTTTGTAAGTGACCAGGTAATGCAGGCCATGGGATCATGCCTCACAAACAAGTACGCAGAGGGTTACCCAGGCAAGCGCTATTATGGCGGCTGTGAGGTAGTTGACCTTGCAGAGGAGCTGGCAAGAACCAGACTCAAGGAGCTTTTCGGAGCAGAATGGGTAAATGTTCAGCCACACTCAGGTGCTCAGGCCAATGCTGCCGTACTGCTTACAGTACTGAAGGCAGGAGACACATTCATGGGTCTTAACCTGGCTCATGGCGGTCACCTTTCACACGGATCTGCAGTAAACACATCTGGTATTCTCTACAATGCAGTAGGTTACGACCTGAACCCAGAGACCGGACGCGTTGACTACGACATGATGGAGCAGAAGGCTCTTGAATGCAAGCCAAAGCTGATTATCGGTGGTGGTTCTGCCTATTCACGCGAGTGGGATTATGCACGCATGCGTAAGATTGCCGATGAAGTTGGCGCACTTCTCATGATTGACATGGCTCACCCTGCAGGTCTTATCGCAGCAGGTCTGCTTGACAACCCGCTCAAGTACGCTCACATTGTAACATCAACCACACACAAGACCCTGCGTGGTCCACGTGGCGGTATCATCCTTCTTGGCAAGGACTTTGAGAACCCATGGGGTCTGAAGACACCAAAGGGTGAGATCAAGATGATGTCACAGCTGCTTGACTCAGCAGTATTCCCAGGTACACAGGGTGGTCCTCTGGAGCATGTAATTGCAGCTAAGGCAGTAGCATTCGGTGAGGCCCTGCAGCCAGAGTTCAAGGTATATCAGGCACAGGTACAGAAGAACGCTGCCAAGCTTGCTGATGAACTTACAGCACGCGGTTTCACAATTGTATCAGGCGGTACAGACAACCACTCTATGCTGGTTGACCTTAGGAACAAGTATCCAGAACTGACCGGTAAGGTTGCTGAGAAGGCACTTGTTGCTGCTGACATCACAGCCAACAAGAACATGGTACCATTTGACACACGCTCTGCATTCCAGACCAGCGGTCTGCGTTTCGGTACTCCAGCCATCACAACCCGTGGTGCAAAGGAGGACATGATGGTAACCATTGCAGATATGATAGAAGAGGTACTCAACTCACCGGAGAACGAAGTTGTCATTGCAGATGTACGCAAGCGCGTAAATGCCATGATGATGGAGTACCCAATGTTCGCATATTGATTAAAACTGCTATTCTTTTACAACTTGATGGGGGCGCAAATCGCCTCCATCAGTTTTTTTATGTACATTTACGCAAAATGCAGCAATATGAAAATAGTCTGTGACAAGAACATTCCTTTCATTGAGGGGGCAATGGATGATTACGCCGAAGTAATCTATATGAAGGGGTCCGATATCAAGGCAAGCGACGTAAAGGACGCCAGCGCCATAGTAACCCGCACCAGAACCATCTGCAACAAAGAGCTGCTTGAAGGCTCTTCTGTGAAACTCATAACCACTGCAACAATCGGATACGACCACATAGACACCGGGTGGTGCGCACAGAACGGCATTGAATGGGCCAACGCACCAGGCTGCAACTCAGGTTCCGTACAGCAGTACATGGCTTCACTGCTCATTGAAATGTCACGCCGTTTCGGATTTGACTGCAAGGAGAAGACACTGGGTATTGTCGGTGCCGGAAATGTGGGTAGCAAGGTTGCCAGGATTGCAGCCCTGCTGGGATTCCGCATAATAATAAACGACCCTCCACGTGCACGCCGCGAAGGAGCATCGGCCTTCGTTACACTGGACGAACTGATTGAAAAGAGCGACATAATTACCTGTCATGTACCTCTTATCAAGGACGGCCCTGACTGCACATACCATCTGTTTGACTCAGAGAGGATAAGCAGGCTGCGTAGGGACCAGATACTGATCAACACATCACGTGGCAGCGTGGTTGACTGCAATGCGCTCAGGCAGGCACTTTCACAGAAGACAATTCTTGCAGCCGCACTTGACGTATGGGAGAACGAACCCGCCATTGACACCGAACTCATGAAGCTGCTCTTCTGCGGCACGCCCCATATTGCCGGATATTCAATTGACGGCAAGGCAAACGGCACAGAGACCTGCGTCAGGAACATAGGCAGATTCTTTGACCTGGGCTGCAAGGACTGGACGATTGAAATGGTCCCAATCCCTGCACAACCGCTTGAATTCACAATTGATGCACAGGGCAAGCACTACCGCCAGGTCCTGCAGGAGGCAATACTCTACTCCTATGACATCATGGCTGACTGCAAGCGTCTGACAGCAAGCCCCGAAACCTTTGAGCAGCAGCGCTCTGACTACCCCATCCGCCGCGAATTCGGGGCATTCACCGTCAAGGTTGAGAACGACCCTACAGGCCGATGCGAAATATTCCTACGCGAAGCCGGATTCCAGATTTCAGAATAACAGAACAAAACAAGCATACACTATGAAACCATTTATCCACGAAGATTTCCTTCTTCAGTCTGAGACAGCCAAGCACCTGTTCCATGACCATGCCAAGAATCTGCCAATCATTGACTACCATTGCCATCTGGTACCTAAGATGGTGGCCGATGACCACAAGTTCAGATCAATAACCGAGCTCTGGCTGGGCGGCGACCACTACAAGTGGCGTGGCATGCGTGCAAACGGCGTTCCAGAAAAGTATATCACCGGCGATGCCAGTGACTGGGAGAAGTTCCAGAAATGGGCAGAGACCGTTCCATACACACTGCGCAACCCACTCTACCACTGGACTCACCTTGAGTTGAAGACCTGCTTTGGAATTGAGAAGACCCTGAACCCGGACACAGCAAGGGAAATCTACGACCAGTGCAATGAAATGCTGGCAAAGCCGGAATTTTCAGCCCGTAACCTGATGCGCCACTACAACGTTGAAGCAGTCTGCACCACGGACGACCCTGTAGATTCACTGGAATACCACATAGCCACACGTGAGAGCGGCTTTGAAATCAAGGTCCTGCCAACATGGCGTCCTGACAAAGCCATGGGCGTAGAGAATCCGACCGCATACCGTCAGTACATAGAGCAGCTCAGCCAGGTAAGCGGAGTCAGCATCAGTTCGTTCAACGACCTGATTGACGCACTTCAGGTCCGTCACGACTTCTTCGAGCAGCAGGGTTGCCGCCTGAGTGACCACGGACTTGAAAAGTTCTATGCAGAAGATTATACCGATGCCGAAATCGCTTCCATATTCAATAAGGTGTATGGCGGTCATGAACTGACAGAACTTGAGATTGACAAGTTCCGCAGCGCCATGATGATTGAATTCGGCCGTATGGATGCAGAATCAGACTGGGCACAGCAGTTCCACTTTGGCCCTATCCGCAACAACAACACCAAGATGTTCAAACTGATTGGCCCTGACACCGGTTTTGATTCAATGACCGACACTCTGACAGCTCCAAGCATGGGCAAGTATCTGGACCGTCTGAACAGCATGGGCAAGCTGGCAAAGACCATAGTTTATAATCTGAACCCATGTTTCAACGAAATGGTTGCCACAATGGTTGCAAACTTCCAGGACGACTCAGTCCCTGGCAAGATGCAGTTCGGTGCCGGCTGGTGGTTCCTTGACCAGAAAGACGGCATGGAGAAGCAGATGAACACCCTGAGCCTGCAGGGCCTGCTGAGCCGATTCGTAGGCATGCTTACCGACAGCCGTTCTTTCGTTTCATACCCACGCCACGAATACTTCCGTCGTATCATGTGCAACCTGATTGCCCGTGACATTGAAAGCGGTGAAATCCCAGTTTCAGAAATGAAGAGAGTCGAGCAGATGGTTGAAGACATTTCATACTACAACGCAAAGAATTATTTCAAATTCTAAGCAGTCTGCAATACCTACTGATATTCAGCAACATAAATGAAGGCGGGCACCACAAGCAGTTCTCGTCTTCATTTTTTATTAAAAATAATCGCAGAAAAGCTTGGAGGTATCAAACAATAGCACTACCTTTGCATCGCTTTTAAGGAAAAGCACTTGCGCGATTAGCTCAGTTGGTAGAGCAGCTGACTCTT
>JAKSIY010000065.1 GCA_024398535.1 Bacteroidaceae bacterium | reverse complement strand
GATACCGTTCATGACAGGACGCAGTTCGTCATCAGCCACGGCAAAGAGGCATCGGGCGATGCCTGTCTGGAACACCTGGGCGTTCACCTGTACGTTGGTGCAGTCAACGGCGGTCACTGCAGGCAGAGGATACTCATCAGCGTTGTGGCCGATCAGTACATACTGACCGTTCATGTACTTGATGGTAATCTCCTGGGTGTCATCGTTGATGTCAAAAGAGAGAGGCTGCTCAGGAATCTCCTTGAGGGCATCGAGCAGAGTCTTTGCCGGGATGGCAATCTGCGCATCCTTCTCTGATTCCGACAGTTCAACCTCTGTCTCAAGGGTCGTGTCGTTGTCTGATGCGGTGATCACCAACTTAGGACCCTCTGTGCGGAAAAGGAAATCCTGAAGGATAGGATTGATTGACTTTGGGTTTATTACCCTGCTAATTGCTGTAAGGCGGCTTGTAAGCGCTGAGCTGGATGCAGAAAACTTCATGTCTTATATTGTTATTATTTTACCTTTTTAATTATTACGCGAAGATAGCAAGAGTGGATAAATAACTCAAAAAATAGGCAGGGAAATTTGGGTTGGGAGAGAGGAAAAAAGTAACTTCGCGCCCAGAAGAACAAAATTGAGAATTACATAATGGATCTGACAGGAAAGATTATTGCCGCACTCCCTGAGAGAGGCGGCGTAGCAAAGAGCTCTGGCAACAGCTGGAAAGTACAGGAATTCGTTCTGGAAACACAGGAACAATATCCGCACAAGATGATGTTCAGCATCTTTGGTGAAGATAAGATTGCTCAGGCAGCAATCAAGGTTGGTGATACTGTAACTGTAAGTTTTGATATCAATGCACGTGAGTTCAATGGCCGTTGGTACAATGATGTACGTGCATGGAAGGTAGAGCATGTTGACGGCGGTGCAGGCGTTGCTCCTGCCGCAGCACCTTACGTGGCACCTGCTGCCCCTGCTGCAACCCCGTTCGCTCCTTCTGATGATAAGGATGACCTTCCATTCTAAACTTGGCAAGGCTATAAGGAAAAGGCCCAGGACATTGTCCTAGGCCTTTTTTTATGTTCGCCGTCTGACGGTCGATGTTCCGGAATTCATTGCTGCAAGGAATTCTGCGTTGTTGCGCGTCTGTTCCAGACGGCTCTTTGTGAATTCCATAGCCTCAATAGGATTCATGTCTGAGAGGTACTTGCGCAGAATCCACATGCGGTCAAGTGTCTGCTTGTCATGAAGCAGGTCGTCGCGGCGGGTACTTGATGCCACAATGTTGACTGCCGGGAAGATTCTCTTGTTTGAGAGGTTGCGGTCAAGCTGGAGTTCCATGTTGCCGGTACCCTTGAACTCCTCAAAGATAACTTCGTCCATCTTTGAACCGGTATCAATCAGGGCTGTAGCTATGATTGTAAGGGAGCCTCCGTTCTCAATGTTACGTGCTGCACCGAAGAAACGCTTAGGCTTGTGGAGCGCATTTGCATCGACACCACCGGACAGAACCTTGCCTGATGCCGGTGAGACTGTGTTGTATGCGCGTGCCAGACGGGTAATGGAATCAAGGAAGATTACAACGTCATGTCCGCATTCAACCAGACGTTTTGCCTTCTCAATGACAATGCTTGCAATCTTGACGTGGCGTTCTGCAGGCTCGTCAAAAGTAGAGGCAATCACTTCTGCATTGACGCTGCGTGCCATGTCTGTCACCTCTTCAGGACGCTCGTCAATGAGGAGCATTATCATATAGACTTCTGGGTGATTGGCTGCAATTGCATTGGCAATGTCCTTCATGAGGATAGTCTTACCGGTCTTTGGCTGGGCTACGATAAGTGCACGCTGACCCTTGCCGATAGGTGCAAACATGTCAACCACGCGGGCAGACATATTGTCGTTCCTTCCGTTGCAGAGTGTGAATTTCTCATCAGGGAAGAGTGGGGTAAGATGCTCGAACGGAACCCTGTCACGTGCAATGGACGGATCAAGACCGTTGATCTTGTTGACCTTGACCAGTGGGAAGAATTTCTCACCCTCACGTGGAGGACGGATCACTCCTTCAACGACATCGCCGGTCTTAAGGCCGAACAGTTTGATCTGTGACTGTGATACATAGATGTCGTCTGGCGATGCCAGATAGTTGTAGTCAGATGAACGCAGAAATCCGTAGTTGTCAGGCATGATCTCAAGAACGCCCTCTCCCTTGAGGATGTCTCCGAAATCGTAGTTGCGGCCCTGGTTCTGCTGAGGCTGTGGGTTCTGCTGATTCTGGCGGCCCTGGAACTGGTTCTGGCGTTCCTGCTGATTCTGGCGCTCCTGGGACATGGATCTTTCAAACCTCTTTGGTCTTTCCTGCTGATCCTGCTTCTCTTCTGGCTTCTGGGCTGCAGGTGCTTCCTGCTCCTGTGGCTCTTCTGCCTTCTGGACTGCTACCGGTTCCTTCTCTGCCTCTGGCTTCTGCTCTCTCTGGTTCTTTGGCTTGCGGCCACGGCGCTTCTCAGTTGCAACCGGAGTCTCTGCCGGCTTTGCCTCTGTTACTGCTGGTGCTTCTGCCGGCTTCTGCTCGGCTTCAGGGGCCTTTGTCTCCTGCTGGGCCTCAGGCTGTATCTTTCTTGGACGTCCGCGCTTGCGCTTCTCTGGAACTGCTTCCGGAGAGGTCTGGACGGCCTCTTGTCTCTCTTCCTTCTTTGACTCCTCTTTCTTTGGCTCTTCAACCAGAGGTTCTTCCTTCTTCTGCTCCTGATGCTTTGCCTCTTCCTGTCTGCGCTCCTTTCCGCGACCGCGGATCTTGCTCTTCTGGTGTGGCTCTGGCTGCTGCTGACGGTTTCGTGCACCGCTTATGGCCTGCTGGTCAAGAATTGCGTAAATGAGTTTGTCTTTTGGTGCAGACATTGCGTCTGCGATGCCAAGTTCACCGGCAATCTTCTGCAGATCTGCCAGTTCCTTTTCTTTTAACTGTAGAATTGTATACATATCAAACTGTTGTCAAATAAAAAACGCATCATATCTATACACATACACGATGCATTCATACAGAATGCTCGCATCGCGTCATAGTCTGGTAGATGGGTTTTATCTGTGATGAAGGGCTCCGAAAGAACTTCTGTCAGCCCCTTGTCTCATTTAGACAGCGCAAAGATAATTCAGGATTATTAACCTTGCAAGAAAATATGGTAAAATACAGATTTTATTGCAGAGAACGGTTCACTTCATCAATGTAGCCCAGTATCTCTTCCTTTCCGGTGTGCTTTTCTGAGGATGAAATGAAATAAGGTGGAAGTTCTTCCCACTCTTCTGAAAGGGTGTCAAGGAATGTCTGTACGTTTTCCATGAGACGCTGATGCCCTAGTTTGTCTGCTTTTGTGAAAATTATTCCGAACGGCACCTGGTTTCCTCCAAGCCATTCAATGAATTCCAGGTCTATCTTCTGGGGCTTCAGGCGGCTGTCTATGAGAACAAACAGCGATGTCAACTGCTCCCTGCCAAGGCAGTAGCTCTCTATGATTCTGCGTATCTCGTCGCGCTGCTTTGAGCCTCTCTGTGCATATCCATATCCGGGCAGGTCAACTAGATACCAGTTGCCGTTTATGATGAAATGGTTTATGAGCAGAGTCTTTCCCGGAGTGGCAGAGGTCATGGCAAGTTTTGATCTTGATGTAAGCATGTTTATAAGACTTGATTTGCCTACGTTGGATCTTCCGATGAATGCGTATTCCGGAAGTGTACCCTCAGGGCACTTGCGGAAATCCGTGTTGCTCATTACAAACTCTGCGCTTTTTATGTCCATTTATTCTGCTTTTGCGATTGATACTGCAAAGGTAAGATATTATAATTATCTTTGTAGCGTTTTCAATCATACTATGACAATATGACGCAGGAGTATCCGTCACGTGCACTTGAACGTGCCGTGGATGAGTTTTCGCAGCTGCCGGGCATCGGACGTAAGACTGCGCTGAGGCTTGTTCTTCATCTTCTGACACGGCCGGAGCAGCAGGTGCAGGGATTCGGACAGGTACTGACTACCCTGAAGACGGATATCAGATATTGCCAGACGTGTCACAATATCTCTGACAGTGAGGTGTGTGGCATCTGCTCTAATCCAAAACGCGATGCCGGTACCGTCTGTGTGGTTGAGAACGTCCAGGATGTCATGGCCATAGAGAATACCATGCAGTACAGGGGCGTCTATCATGTCCTTGGCGGGGTGATATCTCCAATGAATGGCATCGGACCGTCAAACCTGCAGATAACCAGCCTTGTAGATAGGGTAAAGGCCGGTGGTATAAATGAGGTTATCCTTGCCTTGAGTCCAACCATGGAGGGTGATACCACCAACTTCTTCATCTCAAAGAGACTGGCTGATACAGGAGTGAAACTTTCAGTAATAGCCCGAGGTGTGGCTGTGGGAAATAATCTGGAGTATGCGGACGAGGTCTCGCTTGGGCGCTCAATCGTTGACAGGACTCCGTTTGTGTGAAAATGAAAAGAAAGTGATATATGAGTGAATTCAAGAAAAATGCAAGAATATTGCAGATGTGCCTTCTGGCTATCTATCTGACTGCAGGAATTACGGCCCTGCTGTATGAAACCGGTTTTCTTCAGATTGGAACTGTGACTGATGAAAAGACTATCTACCTGATGCAGGTGGCTGCCGTGCTGCTGTCGCTGGGACTGATTCCAATCTCCTTGCGCGGGTTTAAGGGAGCTATGGACAGGATGTCGGAGAAGCCGTTGGAAAAGCGTATGACATTTTATATGGTGTGCAGTTATCTCAGGCAGACAGCATACCTTATTGTAATAGAGTTCAGCGTGCTTCTTTATTACCTGATCAATGACGACATAGGTCTTTACTGTGCGCTGATAGGCTTCATTTGTAGTCTGTTCTGTTATCCTACTGCAGCAGGAATTGAACATGAGATAGGAGAATGAAGGACGTCTCAGTCATAATTGTCAGCTATAATGTCAGGTACTATCTTGAACAGTGCCTGCTTTCTGTCATTCAGGCGTCTGAAGGTCTTGATGTTGAGATCCTGGTCGCAGACAATGACTCGCCGGATGACTCCGTTGGGTATCTGGAGCCGTTGTTTCCTAGTGTCAGGTTTCTTAGGACCGGAGGGAATCTGGGCTTTTCAAAGGCCAACAATCTGGCTTTGAAACAGAGCGTGGGGCGTTATGTGCTTTTCCTGAATCCCGATACAATCATTTCCGGCAGCATGCTACGTGACTGCGTGGACTTCATGGACAGCCATCCTAAGGCTGGCGGTGCCGGAGTCATGATGCTGAATGCGGACGGAAGCTTTGCACTGGAGTCAAGGCGCTCTGTTCCGACTCCGTTCGTGTCATTCTGCAAAATGTCGGGACTTGGAAACCTCTTCCCTAAGTCACGTCTGTTTGGCAGGTATTACATGGATTATCTGGACAGGGAGCGTGCATCGCGCATTGAGGTCATTTCAGGTGCAGCCATGTTCGTAAGGCGTGAGGCCTTGAATCAGACAGGAGGCTTTGACGAGGACTTCTTCATGTATGGTGAAGACGTTGATCTCTCATACCGTATTCTCAAGGCGGGGTGGGAGAACTGGTACATTCCAACGCGCATGCTTCATTATAAAGGTGAGAGCACAAACAAGACGTCATACCGCTACGCACAGGTGTTTTATGATGCTATGCTGATTTTTTTCAGAAAACACTTCAGTAATTTGAGCGGTTTCTTTGCTGCTGTTGTAAAGAGTGTTATTTTTGTAAAAAAGATATCAACGTATCTGGCCAACAACGTGCTCTACAGAAATGCTTCAACTGAAGTCAGTGACAATGTCCTGGCGAATTGTGTCCTGTTCGATGCTTCCTGTACCACATATTCGCAGATGCTTGATGTCATGTCCTCAGAAAAAGATGGAAGAAAAATTGCAATATATTATCCAAATAAGGAACTACTAATAACAGACAGGCTGGTAAGACAGCCTCATAAATTAACAACAAAATGAAAAAAGCAGTAATGTTCTCAGCTCTTGCACTCGCTGCAGTGTGTGCAACAGCACAGAATCCTGTTGTTCCTTCATTCACAGGTGCAACTGAGGATTTCAAGCCAATGTCAACCAACCAGGCTGGCAAGCAGTATCCAATGGTTAACTCTCAGGGTGCAGTTCGCGCTCAGCTCAATGCTCCTGATGCAAAGGCAGTAAGACTTGACCTTGCAGGCAAGAAGTATGAGATGTCAAAGGATGCCAACGGTGTATGGACCGGTACTTCTGATCCTCAGGATGTAGGTTTCCACTACTATCAGCTTGAGGTTGACGGTGCATCTGTTCCAGATCCAAACAGCCTTTATTTCTATGGTGCAAGCCGTTGGGGCAGCGGTCTTGAGGTTCCTTCTGCTGACCAGGATTTCTGGCAGGTAAAGAACGTTCCACAGGGTTCTATGAATGAGGTATATTATTGGTCAACTGTAACAGAGGCTATGCGTCACTGCTACATCTATCTGCCAAATGAATATCAGACAAATCCAACAAAGAAGTTCCCAGTTCTGTACCTGATGCACGGTATGGGTGAGAATGAGCATGGATGGGCTGAGCAGGGCCACACAGGCCAGATCATGGATAACCTGATTGCAGAAGGCAAGGCTGTTCCATTCATCGTAGTAATTGACTGTCTTGATGCACGTGCTGCAGGTCAGGGTGCTGCGCCTCAGGGTGGCTTCGGCGGATTCGGCGGTGGTCAGCGTCCACAGGGTGCTCCACAGGCTGGTGCAGCTCCTCAGCGTCCACAGGGTGCTCCTGCCGGTCAGGGTGCTGCGCCTCAGGGCCAGCGTCGTCCAGGCGGTTTTGGCGGCATGATGATGGGCGGTGCATTCCAGGATGTACTGATCAAGGATATCATTCCTATGGTTGAGAAGAACTACCGTGTAATTGCAGACACCGAACATCGTGCTATGGCTGGTCTGTCAATGGGTGGTATGACAACCCGCGCGGTTACACTTGCAAACCCAACTACATTCGCATACGTAGGCATGTTCAGCGGTGGTACAATCTCTGCTGATGACATCAAGGCTGCTGAAGGCTATACCAAGACCAACAAGGCTCTCTTCATGAGCTGCGGTGGCAAGGAGAACATGGGTGTAATGGAGGCTGCTGAAAATCTGAAGAAGATTGGCATCAATGCTACCGGTTACATTTCAGAGGGTACAGCTCATGAGTGGCACACATGGCGTCGTTCACTCTATCAGTTCGCACAGCTGATCTTCAAATAATCAGAACGTTAGACGTGCTGTTTGAAATCCCCGCCGATAGGAGAAATCCTGTTGGCGGGAATTTTTTTATGGTTGATGTAACAATGTATTATTTTTTCTTCATATATTTGCGATATCAAAATGATATCACTTTAAAATTATACAAATATGAAAGAGGAAAGAAATGAAGGCTCTAAGGAGCAAGAGTTCAGAGGGGGGTATCTTAACGGTTTTCTCATGATTGCCATTGATATTCTTCTGTGGGCATTGGTTGCGTATGCAATTTTTCATACTGCGGTTTATGAGACAGTCTGGTCTGGTGTCCTGATTCCGGTTGCCCTTATTGCAGCAATCATGTTCAGCTGCGGATTTGCAAAACTTGAACCTAACGAGGCCAAGGTGCTGACATTCTTCGGTAAGTATGTAGGAACTTTCCGCAAGACCGGTTTCTACTGGATAAACCCATTCATGACCCGCAAGAATGTGTCACTGAGAGCAAGAAACCTGAACGCAGAGCCTATCAAGGTCAATGACAAGACCGGTAATCCTATCATGATTGGTCTGGTCGTAGTATGGAGACTGAAGGATACTTACAAGGCAATCTTTGATATTGATACAGAAGTTGCCGGTGCCAATCAGGTTGGCAATGCTGCCAGTGCACGTATGAACAAGTTTGAGAAGTTTGTTGCTGTACAGAGTGATTCTGCACTGCGTGAGGTTGCCGGAATGTACGCGTATGACAATGAGGATACCAAGGACGATGAGGATGTAACCCTTCGCAGTGGCGCATCGGAAATCAATGATGTACTTACCAACAAGCTGAATGAGCGTCTGGCTATGGCTGGTCTTGAGGTTATTGAGGCCCGTATCAACTATCTGGCTTATGCGCCTGAGATTGCTGCCGTGATGCTTCGCAGACAGCAGGCCGCAGCAATCATTACTGCTCGTGAAAAGATTGTTGACGGTGCGGTTTCAATGGTCAAGATGGCTTTGGATAAGCTTTCAGAAGAGGGCGTTGTAGAGCTTGATGAAGAGAAAAAGGCTGCCATGGTAAGCAACCTGCTGGTTGTGCTCTGTGCAGATGAACCGGCTCAGCCTGTAATCAATTCCGGAACCTTGAATCATTGATCTATGACATTCCGATCAAGAGTTAGCGTGATTCTTGTAATCTTTATCTTCCTGCTTCTTGCAGTGGGAGGTTATACGGTTTATGAGACAGGAGATATGATGGATCTAGTGCCTATAGTGCTGTGCGTGGCATTTCTGCTGTTCGTTTTCTTTGGCATCCGTTATACGATAGATGGTGACAAACTGTATGTTGGATTCCTGTTCTATCGTGGAAAAGAGTATGACCTCATGAAACTGAAGAGCGTTAGGGCTACCTAAAATCCTATCAGTTCCCCAGCGGCATCGCTGCAGCGTCTGAACCTGGATTTCGGATGTGGACCGGCACTGATTATTTCACCTGCGTCACAGGATGTGTTCATAGAAGAGATCCTGAAAATCAATCCACAGGTTGAAGTAAACTGATAGGGGCTTATGGCTAAGAATAAGTCTTTTGTATTGCGCCTTGATGAAGACATGATGAACGCCATAGAGGCTTGGGCGGCCGATGAATTCCGCTCAGTCAATGGCCAGATTCAATGGATTCTGGCAGAGGCCCTGAAGAAGTCAGGGAGAAAGAAATGAATTTGGGGACAGGTCATCGAACGTTCGATGACCTGTCCCCAAATCCGTCAATGCAGTGTTACTGTGGTCTTTTTGCCAGTGTACCTGACGTTGACAGGCTTGCGGGCACCCTTAGAGTCAATCAGTATTACCTGGAAATTGCGCTCGGCAATCATGCCGTCGTATGAACCAATACGCTTGTCAATAGTCAGGCGGTGGCTCTTGTCGTCCCAATGGAAATTGATTGAGGTGAATGCTCCCTTCTCATAATTATAGTTGTCGCCCTCATCCTCATAAAGTTCAAAATCACCGTTTGCACCGGCATAGATACGGACTTCAAGGTTATCCCAAGGCTTTTCAGTGGAGTACTGCACATCAGGACCAATTGGAATAATACCGCCAGCGCGGACATAAGTTGGAATAGTGTTGATGGCAGTCTTCTTCTCAATGGTCTGTCCGCCATCGAACTTCTCACAAGTGTACCAGTCATACCATGTGGTTCCAGCCGGCAGATACAAATCCCAGCTCTTGCTTTCGGTGAAATCAACATCACCCACGCCGCTCTTTGAGTAGCTTGTGGCGCGCTCTGGAGTGTACTGGGCATTCAGGACGGGAGCAACCAGGATAGACTTTCCGAACATGAATTCCTTGCCGTTGTCCCACACATTCCTGTCGTCGCGGAAATCCATCATCAGGGCACGCTGGAATGTTCCGTTGTGGGCCGATACCTGATGGGCTGTTGCGTATATGTAAGGCAGCAGGCTGTAACGCATCTTGACAGCACCAAGCAGTGCATCATAGATAGGCTCACCGGCCTCACCATAATAATATAGTTCACGTGGAACTTCAGTTCCGTGGCTGCGCATCATTGGGCAGAATATACCATACTGCATCCAGCGTACATAGAGTTCCTGGTAGAGAGGATTCTTGACTGCTGTCCAATCCTGCGAGCGCTCGTTGTAGCTGTTTGCAAAGAAACCGCCCAGATCACTGTTGAAGTTTGGATTGCCCGTAAGTGCAAAATTCAGGCCTGCTGGAACCTGATTGCGAAGGCTGTTCCAGTTTGACTGAAGATCACCAGACCAGGTGTTTGAACCATAGCGCTGCTGGCCGCCGAATGCTGAACGGGTCAGAATGAGTACGCGCTTGGTGCTGTCAGCGGCACGCTGGTTGTCATATACTCCACCTACGGCAAGCAGTGGGAATGCGTTTCTAACCCGGCGGAACGGACCGACTGATGTAGGCAGGTCCAAATCGGACTCCTGGAAATCCATATGGTCAGGTTCAGTGGAATCCATCCACCAGCCGTCAATGTCAAGGTTGTGCAGACGTGTCAGGTGGTTCCAGTAAATGTCACGTGCCTCCTGGCTGAATGGATCGTATGGACGTACGCCTGAAGGGTAATCCTTGCGTGGAGGCCAGTCGGTCAGACCGCTCTGCGGCCATGTCTGGAAATCTATGAGAAGTCCCTTCGGCTGAAGTTCGCGGTACTGTTTGGTCATTGGTCCGAATGATGACCAGATTGAAATCATCAGCTTGGCGTTCTGACGGTGAATATGTCCTATCCAGCGCTCTGGATTGCTGAAATCAGGGCTATTGAATTCCATGGCGTTCCACAGATAGTTGTCGCCCCAGTACTGCCAGTCCTGAATCATACAATCAATAGGTACGCCTGTTGCACGGTATTTGTCAAGCACTTCAACAAGTTCTGCCGATGTCTTGTAGCGCTCGCGGCTCTGCATGAAACCGTAGCTCCACAGCGGATGCATTGGGACTGTACCTGTCAGCTGGCGAATTCCGGCAATTACGCCGTCGGCATCGCCACCCCAGATGAAATAGTAGTCAATCATGCCGCCATTGTCAGACTTGAACGAGATCATGCCATTGTTGGCCGAGAACTGGGTAGGAGAATAGTTGTCCCAGAATATTCCGAAACCTTTAATTGACTGGATTATGTTGCAGTAGTCATCAGTATTGCCCTGAATCATGCGGCGGTCTGTGCCGTTCATGTTCATGCGTCCCTCCTGCAGAATACCAAGACCATAGATTGGATCGTCATTTCCGACATTGAATCTCTGGGTTACGGAATTGTCAGGCAGCGCCTTTCCCAGGGAAGTGCTTCTTTCTATTTCCAGACCGGATTCTGTTGCCAGCATCTTACCTTTCTTATCCTTGAACAGAACCCTGCTGTCGCTTACCTCGACTGTCAGTGCGCTTGTTTCATAAATCTTGGTAACTCTGTCATTTCCCAGAGTACTTTCGGAGTATTTCACCTTTACATCCTGAGGTGCCAGTATGACGGAGTAGCTATCCTTCTCAGGAAATTCTTCACCCAATACTTTCTGGACACGCACGATTGATGGAGTGTAGAATGTGACTTTGGTGTTCACATCCCGACCGATGCCTTGTCCATACGCCCATGTACCCATAGTCAGAAGCGTACAGATTGTCAATAAGAGCTTTTTCATTTTGCTGTTGGTTTTATGGGGACAGGTTCTCGAACGTTCTATGACCTGTCCCCGAAATCGTTTCAAATATAGAAAAAATCCTGTTCTCTTTTTTTTTATCCTGGGGACGATGGTTTGAACGAAGAGGGACCTGTCCCTCGCCAGGCGGGGACCTGTCCCCGGATTGGCGCGAACCATTCCTCGAGTGTCTGCTGGTGCATATTGCCAAAGCCGGCAGAACCATAGACACACACATGCGAGCCTACGGTATTCTGGAAAAGGCGGTAATACACATCGCTCATCGACATTTTGATATTTTCCTTCACACAATCCTGTAAACTTGAGGTGAAGCGATTGCTCATCCATACACCCAAGTCCATGTTGAAGATATCTGTCTTCGATGTCTCCTCGGCATTGGCAGCCGTGAAGCTGAGCATTCGCTGATGGTCTTCGGCAACACACGCCACACTGCCCGAAAAGCATGTCTCCACCATCCAGAGCAGTTTTCTGTAGTTGCCCGCAGCCTCTACCTCAGAAAGCATCACTTCGGCATCAGTCGTTGAAAAGCCATTATCCGTATCATGCCATTCCAAAGCACCAGGTCTTCCATGACCCGACCAGAAAATCAGTATGTTATCATCAGCGTCAGCATGAAGGACATGAGGCAATGCCCTCGACGACTTGCCCGTAAGAATATCGCTGAGCATGCGAGGGGCAATATCCGACGGATGATAATCCACCACCACATCCCTATACATATTCTCTCCTCCTATGCGTGAACGAATCACGCCTGGTTCTGGGTTACGGCTATTGTTAGCCAGATCATCCTCCATGACAAGTACGATATGCTCGTCGTCATAACCGCTTGCCCGCAGAGTCTGGTAGATGTTCAGTACATCTGCCTGATGGCGATAGTTCTGCCAACCGTCTGAGGTAGCCACAAGCAGTGCCCAGCGTTCGTGCAGATCGGGATAAACCACATCCTGTCCATCGCCAAACTCCTGCATCTGCTGTGCCTTCCAGTTCCATCCTGCCAGCGTTGCTTCCGAACGGCGTCCGCCATCAGTAGTGTTGAAGTCGAGCACCACATACTGCTGCTGATATATGAGGTAGTTGCAATATACGGTTGAACGCACATTGGTATAAACCTTCGAGTCAAAATCAAGACTTCCCGAAGCACCACGAATGTCAGGCCATCCTCCCTGTATCAGCTGTTGCAGGGTGAGGCGCATGTCCTCTGCCATCCAGCTGCCCATATTCTGTCCCCTGCCGTCAACCAGTTTCTGCATTGCCTTGCGGAAACTCAACTCCGGGAAACACTGCATCACCACATCCGCATAGCCAATGAGCATACAGGCATCATACAACTGAGCCTCGCCTGTGGTGGTATGCTCGCCGAAGAATACCTCATACGAGACGTCAAATCCTGATTCTGGGTCAGAGCCGAAGCATACACCCTCAATTCCCTCACAGAGTTCGCCAAGCGAGGTGATTACATCTGTGCCAAAGGCAATATCACTGAACAGCAGTTTTGGCCTGCTCTCGCCTTTATATGCCTGATAGGCTTTTATAATCTCGCCAATCTCGTTGATCTCCGAAGGAGCGCAGATGATATAGTCAGCACCCGATGCGAATGCCTCCGTGGCATTACCTTGCAGATTAGTGCCACTATTCCACACGCCCTTGCTTTTCAATCCCAGCTCCTGTGCCTGGAAAGCAAACCAGTCAGTAAAGGTCTGTCCGTAGAGGCTATTGGCATCGGCAATAAGTCCTACCGACTTTCCCCCATACTGCATAGCCTTAGACAGCAACACCTCGCATTGGGTGATATCCGTCTCGGTCATTGCCCAGAGGTTTCCCCACGAGGAATAGCCCCTCACCAACTGTTCGGTGGTGGCAAGTGTAAAGAACGGTTTGTCTGCCCGCGACAGGATATCTGCCATAGCCTTGGCATCTGACGAATACAAGCCACCTATCACAGCCACTATGTCTTCTCTCTCGGCAAGTGCCGAAACTGTCTTTTCCAACGAAGCATCGAGTTCGTCATACCACTCAAACTCAATCTTCACGCCATAGCTCAATCCTTCCGATGCTTTTGCCATATTCTCCGAACAGAGTTGCAGAGTGCGTCTCCAGTGAGCATCCAAACCTCCCTCCATAGGTAGCACCACAGCCACACGACACTCCTTCAGTGGCGTGAAGTGCTCTGTCTCTGTACATGCCGTCAGCAGGCATACAAGCAATAGCAATATGTTACTTAACCAATGGCGCATATTCTCGTTCTTTGTTTATTGCCTGCTGGCGGTATTTCTCCACCAGGGCACCATAAGCCGACTGATAGGCAGGGGCCAGCACCCAGTCGATGTATCCACTCTCCAAGCCGTAGCTGCACTTCCTCTCCAATGGCTTTCCGTCTATCCATGCGTTAAGATAGTTTGCTACCAGAATGTCGATATGCTTCACCACACTGCCCACAATCCTGCTGCTGTAGGCACTCTGGTCAACATCCATTCCTGCCACCAGCGGACCATCGGGATTCTCGCGCAGATAGCGATAGATGCCAAGGTTTGTACCTCCCGCCACAGGGAAGATGAACTGATACTTCTGACTCAGCTCAGGCATCATCTCATACGCCTCCTGCGACATCACATATCCGTGCCAGTCGTCGTGGAGATATTCCATCGTGGCAATTCTTCCTGTCGTCTGCTCATAGCCATCCATAAAACCATCGCCGGCAGCGGCAATGACCTTGTCAATAGGGTTTGAAAGCAATGCAAGAGCATTCTCTATGCCCGACTCGCCCACCATGGCACCAGCCAGATACGAAGCTCCATACATCTCTATCTGGAAGGAATATACATCCAGATTGTCATCGTTGGGGGTCTCAAACAGCAGAATGTCCTTGCCCTCGCGTTCTGCCTTCGTGCCTTGAAGCCTCTCGGCAAGGAAAGGACTATAATCGGCCGATGCCAACACCATCAGCGTCTGCTGGCTGTTGCTGGCGTCCGACTTCATCCAGTCGTCGAAGATGACGCCTGCCTCCTCCATTGAGGCTGGCGAGATGAGATGCATCTGAGCATCGCCGCGACTATAGTGGACACTCTGGACGCCACGCATTATCTGGTCGTTGTAGCCCACATCGCCAAGTCCTGTTGGAGAGAACAAGACAACAATCTGCTTTTCCTTTTCAAAGCCTTCCTCCTCCGAACATGAGACGAATCCGAGGAAAACCGAAAAGAAAAGCAGATTGAAAAATAATCTATGTGCGATATTTCTACTTCTTCTGCACATTACTGCTACGGCAGCGTGGACAATTCACCTTGCTCTTTGAAGAGAATGTGTATTTGCATGGATTACAAATCCATGTAGAAGGCTTATTGCTAGAATCTTGAGGACGGATGAATGTGACATTTTCATTCTCCAGCCATGCATTGTTCACCACATTCAGTTTCTTAACCGAGATGCCAGCCACATTGTATGTGATGTCGTAGTAGTGACCTTCCGCAGCATTGGCAGCCACGCTGATGGTGCCCTTTGAGTCAGGCAGAGTGTATGTGAGTGAAGACAAGGCAGTAGCACCCATCGACAGGTTATTTGCTACACGGCCTGCTGTCTCAGCATTGTCCACACCGAGAAAATAGTCGAGAGTCTTCTCGTCCTGAAGGAATGCGCTTGTGCCATCCTCCTGTATTCCGAGCAGGCTCTTCAGTTCAGCCACAGCAGCATCGCCACTCATCTCTTCTGCATCATCCTTTGAGCATGATGCCACCAATCCTCCCAGGCACAGAGCCATCAGGGAGACAAAAAATAATTTCTTCATATCTTCTTATATCTGTTTTATTGGTTTGCAAAAATAGCTATAAATATTGAACTATACAAGATTTTCTTTTGCCTTTACTAGTGATGCGATAAAACAGCATCACCTACTTATAACATATTAATATTTAGCCTCATAAGTTCAGCGTTTAGATGTCCTCGTCAGTCCATTTTTGCGTGATTTTGACACACTCTTAACATCTTTCGTCCTTGCTGTATTCCAGAGCTTTGATGTTATAGAGGTCCGGAAGGCCTGCACTTGTCTCCCACTTCGTTACA
>JAKSIY010000064.1 GCA_024398535.1 Bacteroidaceae bacterium | reverse complement strand
AGCAATAACATGTATAAAACATTAAATATTAACAAGTTATAAGTAAGCGATGCCACTTTATCGCATCACTAGTAATATCAAAGTCTTTTGAGAGAAGAAAATGTTCAGTCTATTCAACGTTGCTATGGAAAAGATATCCCAACTCCTACTGGGCGTCATTTTTATGTAAACCTGAAATCTGCAGAAGACTTATATCTGTTAGAGGAAGTTGCAGATCAGACCGGTACGACAGTTGTCAGGAAACTACCTCTTGGAAACTGGTATAGTATTGAGACAACAACGGAATCTGTAGGTGATGCACTTGCATGTTCAAACGCATTTGCAGAAACAGGTTTGTTTGAAGGTGTAGATCCAGCTTTCTTCATGAACATAGAACCACAGGCAACGGTAACAGATACAGACTACAATTTACAGTGGAATCTGAATGATGAAAATTATGGCATTAACGTGGAGAACGCTTGGGATTATACAAAAGGTAATCCCAATGTTAAAATTGCGGTGTTTGATGGTGGAATAAAAAAAACACATGCAGAGTTTCATGGAACGAGTTTTTTAGAGACATATGATGCCTACAGAAATAGACATAATGACCATATTTATAGCGAACATGGCACAATGGTTTCTAGCGTTATTTCTGCTAATCATAATTATGGAAAAATGGCAGGTATTGCACCAGAATGTTCCATTTTTGATATATGTGTTCCATTATATAATAGTCCTTCATCTGTACCAGAATACCGGCTCGAAGTGACTCCGGAAAATATGATAAGGGGATTTAGATATGCAATTGATAATGGAACAGACGTCATAAATTGCTCTTGGGGGAGCAATACTCATGGAAATCCTTTCTTCTCTGAGACATTGGAGCAAGTCATAGATAGTGCCATGACTTATGGTAGAGGAGGACTTGGGACTATTGTTGTTTTTGCATCAGGAAACGATAATAATAATTGTAATTATCCGGGTAATACAAATCCAAATATTATAGTTACAGGTGCCCTTGGAAGAAATGGAACGCGTTTGTGTAATAATGATTCATTAGGCTCAAATTTTGGTTATGAGTTGGATATTGTTGCTCCTGGTTATGATATTTATTTGGCTTGCTCTTTAGATACAAATACATATGAAAATGATTCTGGAACTTCTTTTGCTGCTCCACAGGTTAGCGCAACTGCCGCAATGATTCTCTCTGTTGCTCCTCAATTATCAGTAAAACAAGTAACCAGATTAATTACAGACAATGCAAAACAGGTTGGCCCATTAACATATCCATACGATAGTCCGCATAGCGGTCACTGGAATAATCAATATGGATATGGCTTGTTGGACGTATATCATTCATTGGTTAAAGACTATTCAAATGACAATTGCAATGCAGAAATGATAGAAGGGTGTTTTGTCAATGTAACGAACACTACAGTTACAGGGTCATTTGAGGTAACAACACACACAAGGGCCGTATTTTCGGGGAATTTCTATGTAGAAGGAGATTGCCTGTTCGTTGTTTCTGGTCAGGATTTTAACCCAGAGTGATTTTGTCCCGAATTTGTCCCAATTGTTTCTATCCAATAAGCTTCAACTACACTTATATTTGCAACGTGAACAAACAACAAACAACAAACAACAAACAACTATGAAAAAGGTCTTATTGATTTTATTTTTGCTGAATTCCATTTTTGCAGGAGTTCTAAAGGCAACAGAACAAAATGACACAGCTGATTATTTAGAGTATTATTTAAACAACACTCTTGTCAGATATACTCCAATAAAGGATTGTCTTGTGATTAATTATGTCGGATCTCCCGGTTACAAGTACATTGGTGATTTGCTAAAAGAACTTAATCTTATTCCTATAACAGAAGCCTACTTTGATCCCGGAAATATATTTCAGGATGAAGATATTCAGATATATAATATACCCGTTTTAGTAGATTCTGAAGAATATGATGGTGTTGTGGAAAGACTTAAAACGATTGATTGGATTCGTGCTGTATGTGGCCTCCACAATAAAACGCACTATGTCAGCCGTTTTGTTGGAGTACAAATCAAGAATAATTTTTCAGAAGCAGATGTGGAAAAAATCACAAAAGAATTAAATCTTGGAGGCTATGTTGTAGATCCGGCATTAACTCCTATGGGAAAGTGGTTTGAACTTGAAACTACCACTAAATCTGTGGATCCATTTACTCTTGCAGATATCTTGTATAGTTCAGGAATGTGCGAGAGAGTTGATAATATTGATTTCTCAGTTTTGAAAACCGGCGATTATTACGATTCTGTTACCAAAGTGGAGACTGTTGACCAGGAATCCGCATTCAAATTTTATAATCTTCAAGGACAACTAGTTGAAACATTGGTTCCAGGCATCTATATAAAAAAAGATAATTTCGGGAAGGCAGTAAAAATTGTTGTAAAGTAAGCTGTCAATTCCCTTATTATACATCAAATATCCATTAATTTCAGTGGTTTTTGTTGTCAATAGCAGGACTGCTCAGATAAGCTGATGCAGTCCTGTGACAATACGCCTGAGTCCTTCCTGGAACAGGGCGTGGCTGGTAGCCAGGTTGATGCGCATGTAGCGGGCATCGCCATACATTGAACCGCCATTGATCCAGACGCCGGAATCATTTGTCAGACGCTCCTGAATAAGGTCAGTTGAAAGTGGTATCGATGCACAGTCCATCCACGCAAGGTATGTGCCCTGCAGTTCGCATACGGTGATGCCGAACTCTCTTTTCATGGTGTCACGCAGCAGAAGATAGTTCTCATAGACGTATGCGTTCATCTGGCTGAGCCACTCTTCACCCTGTGGGGTGTATGCTGCTTTCAGGGCGGCAATTCCGAACGGATTCACGTCACAGACCTCATTGTCGTTGACCGCACGGTCTATCCTGCCACGCCATTCTGCAGACGGGCAGATAATGTTTGATATCTGCAGGCCGGCTATGTTGAAGTTCTTTGTAGGTGATGAGAGCTGAATAAACGGTATTCCTGCAATTTCTGCATCATTCTGTGCAGCTACGGCGTATGGTGTATAATGCCAGCCGGGCATCTCTATCTCACAGTGAATCTCATCTGTGATAAGTATGGTGTCCGTACGTTTACAGATGTTTCCTACCTTCTGAAGTTCCTGTTCCGTCCATACCCTACCGGTAGGATTATGAGGATTGCAAAGGATAAATATCTTTACAGACGCATCAGAAAGCGTCTTCTCCATCTGGTCAAAGTCCATGATGAAGGAATCACCCTGACGGACCAGGCTGCATTCTGCAAGCGTGCAGCCGTTGTTGCGTATGCTGCTGTAGAAGTGGTTGTATGCAGGAGTGTGTGTGGCAACCTTGTCACCCGGGCGTGTAAATGCCTTGATGCATGCTGAAAGAGAAGGAATGACGCCAGGAGTATAGATAATCCACTCTTTTTCAATATTCCAGCCACGTCTGCGGCCGAACCAGTCAATTACTGCCTTGTAATAGTCATTGTCTGGGAATGAGTATCCGAATACTCCATGGTCAAGGCGTTTCTGAAGGGCCTCTATAATGAATGGACCAGCCTTGAAGTCCATATCGGCCACCCACATTGGTATTACATCTTCAGGAGCCTCGTCCCACTTTGCGCAGCCTGTTCCACGGCGCTCAGGTATGTTGTCAAAATCAAATTTCATTACAGTTTTTCAATTATGCAGTTTGCTGGAGCCTTAATGTTCCCATCAATGATTATTTCACCGATACTCTCTGCTGCTATGCGGCCGCTGCTTGGATTCTTTACAGAAATCAGGTGGCCATTTATTGTGGCATTGACATTGCTGTATTCAAATGCCAGGTCAGCATCGGACTCAAAGGTGCAGTTCTCAAGAACCAGGTTCTCAGCATAGCACAGCGGCTGGGTACCGCCTATGCGGCAGTTTACCAGGCGTACGTTCTTTGAATGCCATGCCAGATACTCTCCGTTGATGAATGAGTTATAGACGGTAACGTTCTCAGACTCCCACAGGGAATCCTTGCTCTGCAGGTCACTGTCCCAGATTTCAATGTTGCTGGCATGCTGGAATGAGTAGTTTCCGAACAGGCGCAGGTTGCGCACCTTTATATTGCGGCACCACATGAAAATGTAGTCTGCGTTGTGGAATTCGCAGTCTTCAATGTCTATGTCTGAGCAGCTCCACAGGGTCTCCTTGGCATCAGAGAAGATATTGCGTCTAAGGGTAATTCCCTGGGTCTCGCGGAACATCTTGGGGGCATCGACCTGGCAGTCCTCAAGACATGCGCCTGTGCTGTGCCACAGTGAAGAGCGTGATCCCGGCTTGAAGAGGCTCTTTGTCACCTTGAAGCCATCGCAGCACCAGAATACGTACTTGCCGTCAAACTGGCAGTCAGTTGCCTCAATGTCAACACCCTCTTTGATTGATGATTCGCCGGTGCCTATGCTTACCCTTTCAAGACTCAGGTGACGGCTTGCATAAAGAGGCCTTTCGCCGTCATACTGACGGTCTGTAATGATTGTTCTTTCGTTGCTATTCATAGTAATTTTCCGTTTTTTCAAAGTTTAAGGTCTTTCTTGAGCCATGCCCGGCCGTAAATGCGTGCCAGGAAAAGTATTCCCCTAACATTCAGTTCAATACACATGGCTATCCAGTAACCGGTCAGACCATATCTTGGAGTGAGCAGCACTGCCAGTCCTATGCGCACAATCCACATGCTTCCAAAGTTCAGACCGCTTGCCACCATGGTGTCACCGGCTCCCACGCATGCTCCGTATGCCACTATCGATACGCCGTAGAAGAACTCGGCAAATGCCTCAATGCGCAGGCATCGGGCTCCCATGGCAATTACATCGGGGTCAGTGGTCAGTATGCTCATCATCTGTGGGGCAAAGACGAACATTAGTATTGCCAGCATGGTCATTACACCCGCTCCAAGGAATGTTGCCAGCAGTGCAAAGCGGCGTGCCATGTCCTTGCGTCCGGCACCGATGCTCTGTCCCACCAGAGTCGTGGCGGCATCTTCCATGCCGTATCCGGGCATGTAGCAGAAGCTCTCTGCAATGATTGCAAATGAGTTGGCTGCAATGGCAATGACCCCAAGCGGTGCCACAATCAGCGTGCTACAGATGTATGCTCCGCGTGTGATTACGTTCTGCAACCACAGCGGGCCGCTTATTCCGAATGCCGTGTCAATGGTGCTTTTCTGCGGCAGATATGTCTTTAAGTCACGCCATGATCCCGGGCCGTCAAGTCTCAGACTAAGTTCCGGAGACTTGCGCAGCAGCTGGTTCAGGCTGATCATAGCCGTAACAAGCTCTGCCACGCCGGTACCTATGGCGGCTCCGCGCACGCCCATGTCAAGCGTGTAGATGAACAGGTAGTTGAAGATGACGTCAAGCGTGCACATGAGCACGTTCATGCGTGCCATGACCTTCATGCTGCCACTGGCCTGCAACATGCTTCCGCTTGTGAAAACCAGCTGCATTGCCGGCAGGAACAGAATATATATAAGGAAGTATGCGGTGGCATCGGGCCTTATTGACTCATCGCCGCCCAGCCATCCGGGCAGAGGGCGGGCAATTGACACGCCAACAAGCAGAAGCAGTATGCTGAAAACTATGACGCTGGTCAAGGCCTGACGGACCACCTGACGCGCCTTATCGGCCCGCTTTGCTCCCAGCAGATGCGCCACCTGCACGCCGAATCCGCTGCAGGTTGCCATGACAAAACCGCCGAATATCCAGGTAGATGTTGATACAAGTCCTATTGATGCGCTTGGTCCCGCACCTAACCGACCAACCATGGAAGCGTCAATGTACTGCATGAGTATAGTGGAGAGCTGCGCCAGCATGGCCGGCACGCTCAGGAAGAAAACCAGCCGCACCTGTTCAGTCAGGCTCATGGGCTGTCCGCTGCGCATTTTCTCAAGTAATTGTACCGTGTTTGCCATTGCGGGTGCAAAGATACTGATTTATCTGCGTCATAGCAATCCAAGCATGGATGCCATCTTGCAGGCTTCTGTTGAGTTCCGGACATTCATGGCAGATATTATGTTCTGCCTGTGCCTGCTGACCGTAAAGACGCTTATGCCGAGTTCCCGGGCAATCTCCTTGCTTGACAGTCCTCTTGAAATCAGTCCCAGCACTTCAATTTCTCTGGCAGAAAGTATGACCTCTTTGCCGGCAATCTGTGACAGCAGTGTCTCTCTGCCGTTTCTGGTCTCTGTGACCGTTGTCTGATGAAAGCCGCATGCAGCGTTGTACAGGCAGAGTGCGTACCTTATTGACCGGTCTTCCCTGAAATAGAAAATCCTGTGCCTTACGTCATGGAAAATGCCGTTTGCATCGGCCATTCTTATCCAGCTGGTCATGCAGTGGCAGTCTGGATGCTCCTGCCGGCTTGCGTATGAGAAGAAAATCAGCTCGTCAGTCTGCTTCTTCCTGATGTCATCTGGGGCTATGCGTGACAGAATCTCCTCTTCCCAGATGGTGTCCAGCACCTTTGTGGTAGAGCGATGCGCTATGCCCAGACGCTCGCCCAGGTAACCGTAGAACAGGTAGCTGGTCCTGGTCTTGAGGTCACTCAGCACGGCTATGCCGTTCTCTACGGTTGCGTACAGCGCCGCTGTGCTCAGGTACCGCTCAAAGGACTCTGGGTCTGTCTGGGTAAAATCCTGATTGAAGAATATTCGGTCAAGTTTGGACTGGATGTTGTCATCCCGATGGTTATTTTTAGCCATTGTACGTTCTACATTGTGTTTCTACCTTTGCAAATGTAATAATTCTAATGGTTATTTGTATGAAGACAAAAGTTGCTCTCATCTCTTTGGGCATGGCCCTTTCTGCCTCAGTGCAGGCACAGACACTTGAAAGAATGCAGTGGTTCAATGAGCCTGAGTCATATTCAATCAATGGCAAGACACTGATAATGGACGTGCCGGCCCAGACCGATTACTGGCGTATTGCGCATTATGGATTCACTGTCGATGACGGTCCGTTTCTCTATACCACCTACGGCGGTGAATTTGAGGCTAAGGTCAAGGTGTCAGGCCAGTACAAGACCAGGTTTGACCAGGCTGGCATGATGATCAGGATAGACAATGAGAACTACGTGAAGTTCGGCATCGAGTTCGTTGACGGCAAGTACAACATAAGCACTGTAGTGACTCACCACACTTCAGACTGGAGCGTCATAACCCTTGACAAGCCTGTTGACTATCTCTGGGTCAAGGCTGTCCGCAGAAGAGACGCCATTGAGCTGTTCTACTCTTTTGACGACAAGGAGTACGTGATGATGCGCACCCTGTGGATGCAGGACAACTGCCCAGTAATGGTAGGTCCTGTCGCTGCGTGTCCTGACGGTGACGGTTTCAAGGCCAGGTTTGACGACTTCCAGGTCAAGCATCTGCCCGATGCCCGCCGCCTGGAGTGGCTTGAGAATAACCAGTAGTTTCGACAAAATGGGGACAGGTCCCGTTTTGGCGAATCTATCACTTCGCCAATTCGGGACCTGTCCCTGATTTGGCGGGTTCGTCACTTTTGGCTATCTTTGTCGTTCATGACAGCATTTGATTCGACAGAGACATGGAATGTCATAGCGCAGTTTTTCATTGTGGCTGTGGCGGTGCTTGTGGGAAATATCCTACGGCGAAAGCTCTCCCTGATACGGAGGAGTCTGGTGCCCTCTGCGCTGCTGGGTGGCCTGCTGATTCTATGCTTCAAGCTGATGCCGTGGTTCAATGGCATTGTTGACAAGGGGTTCATGGAGATCCTGACATACCACATGCTGGCACTGGGATTCATTTCCATGTCTCTGAGACAGCCTGCATCAGAGCTTCAGGGGCAGACTTCCGGGTCTGCAATGACGGTGCTCAGGACGGGAACACTGACTGTCGGTACATATCTGCTGCAGGCAATCCTGGGTCTGGCCGTGACCATTCCGCTGTTTCTTCTTTTTGGTGAAAGTTTCTATGCGGGCGGACTGCTGCTGCCCATGGGTTTTGGCCAGGGACCCGGCCAGGCGCTGAACTTTGGTACCATTTACACCGGTGTGGCTGCTGAGCAGGGCATCGGCTTCAGCGGCATTGACTTTGGGCTGTCAATTGCGGCAATAGGCTTTCTGGCCGGAAGCGTAGTTGGCGTCTGGTATATGAACAGGCTGCGCAGACGCGGTAGGCTTTTCCCTGTCGGCACGGAGAATGGTTCTGCGACAGATGATTTCATGCAGCTGCAGAAGCGTCTGAACCTTTATGAGTCTGACTCAGAACTGCCGGATTCTGAGTCTGTTGACAAGATGACGCTGATTCTGTGCATAGTACTGGCAGTCTATGCTGCAGTTTATGGGATAATGAGCTTCATTGGGGGACTTGATCTGGGAACATTCGGGGAAAAGACCCTCAAACCGCTGGTTTACGGCTTCAACTTCTTCTGGGGAATCCTGCTGGGTACAGCTGTCAGGGTATTTATGCAGTGGCTCATGAAGCGTGGGTACATGACCCGTCAGTACACCAACAACTATCTGCTGAACAGAATCAGCGGCGTCTTCTTTGATGTGATGATAGTTGCCGGCACCAGTGCCATCAGCTTTGAGAGCCTGAAGGCATTCCTGCTGCCGCTCCTGCTGGTTACTGTCATAGGTACAGCAGGAACGTTCCTTTACATCAGATGGATTTCATGCCACATATACAAGGGATATGAGAACCAGGGTTTCTTCTCAATGTTCGGCATGCTTACCGGCACTGCCAGCAACGGCATGATACTGCTGCGTGAGATTGACCCGCAGTTTGCTACCCCTGCCGCAAACAACCTGGTGCTTCAGACCATTCCTGCAATGGCGCTGGGCTTCCCTTTGCTGTTGCTGCTGGGATATGCTCCGCACAGCATGAGGGCAACGCTGACATCACTTGTTATCCTGATTGTGGCCTTTACGGTTATTACCTTTTTCCTTACTCGCAGAAAGAACAATGAAAAACCATCTTAACAATCCTCATAGCCACGCAGCGGGCAATATCAGGCTGGCATTCCTGCTGAACCTGCTCTTCACTGCGGTGGCAGTTGGCGGCGGCCTTCTTTCCGGAAGTAATGCCGTGCTGGCAGAGTCCGTCCACAATCTGGGCTGCACCGTCTCATTGGGCCTTGCATGGCTCTTTCAGGTGCTTGCTCTCAAGGAGGCATCGGCCCGTCATAACTTTGGCTACGGACGTTACCAGATAGCCGGAGCGCTCATAAACGGCGTGGTAATCACTGCCGGTTCTATAATCATGATTATTGAGAGTGTAGAGCATATTGTCAGCGCAGACGGCGGACACGCATCGGCCCCGGGCATGATGCTGATTGCCGTACTGGGAATAATCTGCAAGGGCATCTCAATGTTCAGGACACATAACGGCAAGGGCGTGAATGAGCGCCTGGTATCGCTGCACATGCTGTCAGACTTGATGGGCTGGGTGGTTGTGCTGCTGGCAGGAATCCTGATGCTCTTTGTTGAGATTCCGTTGCTTGATTCCATTCTGTCAATAGGCATAGCAGTCTTCATTCTGATAAATGTTCTGCGCGGCTTGGCCGATGCCTTTACCACACTGATGGACTCCAACCCTATTCCAAATCAGTACGATGCCCTGAAGCTTGCCGTTTCTGGCGCCAAGGGCGTGCATCTGCTTGAGGCGCTGAAGGTCTGGTCTGAGGATGGCGAGCACCTGAGTGCAATTGTCCAGCTGCAGATTGACCATGAGGTTCCGGTCGGTGAAGTCAGGAGCATTGTGACAGATATCCTGACAGCCAATGGCATAGATCAGGTCTATTTTGATGTAAAACAGTAATCCGTTTCCAGAGATATGGCAGCAAGCAACCCGTCTGAGACTCCAATGATGAAGCAGTTCTACAGCCTTAAGGAGAAGCATCCTGATGCGCTGCTGCTGTTCCGTTGCGGTGATTTCTATGAGACCTACGCCTCTGATGCACTGATAGCAGCAGAGATTCTGGGCATCACCCTGACACGCCGCTCAAACGGCAAGAACGGGGCACAGGCACTTGAGATGGCCGGTTTCCCGTACCATGCGCTTGACGTGTATCTGCCTAAGCTGATACGTGCCGGTAAACGAGTTGCCATCTGTGACCAGCTTGAGGATCCTAAAGCCACCAAGACCCTGGTAAAACGCGGAATCACCGAACTGGTGACGCCGGGTGTTGCCATGAGTGACAATGTGCTGCGCGGTAAGGAGAACAACTTCCTGGCTGCGGTGCATTACGGAAAGGGTGCATGGGGTATCTCATTCCTGGATATCTCTACCGGTGAATACATGCTGGCAGAGGGCCCCCAGGACCATGTTGACAAGCTGCTCTCAAACTTTGCGCCCAAGGAGGTGCTCATAGAGCGAGGCCGCCGCATGCTTTTTGAGACGGCATTCGGACCTCGCTACTACCTGCGTGAACTTGATGACTGGGTCTTTACAGAAGAGTTTGCCAAGGACAAGCTGTGCGGCCATTTCAAGGTGCGCAACCTTAAGGGATTCGGCGTTGACCATCTGCGCAACGGAAAGGTTGCTGCCGGTGCCATTCTTCAGTATCTGGCTGACACACTGCACAATAATATATCGCATATTGCACAGATCTCACTCATTGAAGAGGAGCGTTATGTGCGTCTTGACAAGTTTACGGTACGTAATCTGGAACTTGTAAACTCAATGTCTGAGGACGGTGTCTCACTGCTTCAGGTCATGGACAATACATCAAGCCCCATGGGTGCCCGTATGCTGCGCCGCTGGATGCTTTTCCCATTGAAGGACGTGGCAGCCATCAACAACCGTCTTGACGTGGTTGACTACCTGTTCCGCGATCCTGAGACAAGCGACATCATTCAGGAGTCACTCCAGCATGTGGGTGACATTGAGCGCATCATATCCAAGGCCGCAGTCGGCCGCATCGGCCCGCGTGAGGTGCTTGGCCTTGGTCAGGCGCTGCAGCGTCTGGAGCCTATCCGCAACACCTGTCTTTTCTCTGACTGTGCCCAGCTGTATCAGATTGCATCGGAAATAGACCTGTGTTCTGAACTGAGTGACGATATAATTGCAAAGATCCGTCCCGATGCCCCACTGCTTGTCAGCAAGGGCGGCTTCATAAATGACGGCGTGAACGAACAGCTTGACGAACTGCGCCGGATTGCTTTCTCAGGAAAGGATTACCTGATGCAGATTCAGCAGCGTGAGTCTGAGAAGACAGGCATCCCGAGCCTGAAGATTGCCTACAACAACGTGTTCGGCTACTACCTTGAGGTCCGTAATACCTATAAGGACAAGGTGCCAGAGGAGTGGATCCGCAAGCAGACCCTTGTCAACGCTGAGCGCTACATTACCCCTGAGCTGAAGGAGTATGAAGAGAAGATCCTTGGTGCTGAAGAGAAGATTCAGGCTCTTGAGAATCAGATATTTGCTGATCTTGTAAAGAGCATCATACCGTATATCCAGGCCATCCAGACCGATGCCGTTCAGGTGGCACAGCTTGACTGCCTGCTCTCACTGGCCCTGCTGGCCCGTAAGCGCAAGTACATACGTCCGGTGGTTGACGACAGTACCGTCATAGACATCCATGATGGTCGTCATCCTGTCATTGAGACACAGCTTCCGGTGGGTGAACCTTATATAACGAATGACGTCCTGCTGGATTCCGATGACCAGCAGATAATAATCATAACCGGTCCTAACATGGCCGGTAAGTCTGCCCTGCTGCGTCAGACGGCCTTGATTACGCTGATGGCCCAGATGGGCTCATACGTGCCTGCAACCAGTGCTCGCATAGGTGTCGTGGACAAGATTTTTACCCGAGTAGGAGCAAGTGACAACATCAGTGCAGGTGAATCTACCTTCATGGTTGAGATGACAGAGGCGGCCAGCATCCTGAACAACATCTCTGCCCGCAGCCTTGTGCTCTTTGATGAGCTGGGACGCGGTACCTCTACTTACGACGGCATCTCTATTGCATGGGCAATCGTGGAATATATCCATGAGCATCCAAAGGCTCATGCGCGTACACTGTTTGCCACCCATTACCATGAGCTCAATGAGATGGCCCGCACATTCAGCAGAATCAGGAATTACAACGTCTCAGTCCGTGAGGTTGACGGCAAGGTAATCTTCCTTAGGAAACTGGTACCTGGCGGATCAGAGCATTCGTTCGGTATCCATGTGGCCCAGATGGCCGGCATGCCTGGCACTATCGTGAAGCGTGCGCAGACAATTCTGGCTGACATGGAGGCATCAACCAGCCGTGAGGGACTGTCCAAGCCGACAGAGCAGATTGCCTCTCACCGCGAGGGAATGCAGATGAGCATCTTCCAGCTTGATGACCCTGTCCTGACTCAGATACGCGACGAGATACTCTCAACGGATATTGACCGTTTAACCCCAATTGAGGCTTTAAACAAGCTGAATGGGATAAAGAAAATACTGAAAGGGAAATAAATATCTGATTTCAAATATAAGATATCTGATTTTAAACGCCTGTTGATGACCACCCAGCTAATTTTGCACATGAAAGGAATAAGGAGACATGCTCTTTTACTGACTATCCTCATCTGTTCTGTTCTGAGGGTATATGGTTATGAGTTCCATAGTGTGAATTTAGAGCTGGGATTGTCAGTAAGAGAAACGGCATCGGTCATTGAAGACCCGACAGGTTTTGTCTGGGCATCTTCAAAGACCGGTGCCATTCGTTTGAATGGGAGTGAGTACAGGCAGTATTCATTCCCATTCGCTTCATCTGATGTCCAGAATGTGAAGCTGGTCTGTCAGGATGGAATTTTCATGGCCTACTCAAACAACGGTGAGTTCTTCCGTTATAATAAGGTAAGTGATACGTTCGATGCATGGTTTGATATGGGCTCACTCCTGGACCAGTATTACTTTTCTGTAGTATCTGCAGTGCTGGGACCTGACGGAAGTGTGTGGGCATCGACTTCAAGCGGTGTCTGCCGGTATTCTGACCAAGAGGGTTGCGTGGTCATGATTCCCAAGGCCTTTGAGCACATGGACGGCGCAATATGCCTGATGGACAGGGAGACTATGCTGGTCTGCTCTGTTGAAGGATTAGCCAAGGTTGATCTGAATACATGTGAAATAACCCGTCTGATTGGGGCCGATTTCAGGTTTACTTCTGAGGTAATGTTCTACGACGGGCAGACTGGTCAGCTTTGGATTGGTTCACATACCAGTGGCCTTCTGGTGATTGACCTGAAGAGAAGCAATCCTGAGGTGGCGGTCGTACCGGGCATACCGTCTGAGCCTGTCCTTGCCATGGAGAGTACCGTTGACGGACAGATTGTAGTGGGTGTCAACGGTTCGGGATTGTTCTTCATTGATAAGAGTACCTATCAGGTTGTAAGCCGTGAAGTTTCCGATATTGACAACAAGAATACCATCATAAGCAACAGTGTATATGATGTTCTTGTCACCTCTGACAAGATGTGGGTGGCTACCCAGCATGGCGGTCTATGTTATTCAAGTCTGGCACCGTCATTGGTGATAAGCCAGAGACATGTGCAGAACGACCCCAATTCGCTGTGCGATGATTTTGTCAATGATGTGATGCAGGACAATGCTGGAAATCTGTGGCATGCCACTGAAGGGGGTGTTTCCGTCTTCAAGACCGCAACCGGCGAGTGGCTGCATCTGTATCAGGGTGAGCCCTGTACCTGCCTAGCGCAGGATTCCAACGGTGATATTTGGATTGGCACATTCGGCATGGGATATCATGTGGTTGACCAGGATGGACGCCATATAAGGAGCGGGTCTGACTGCAGGTACATAAAGGCTCTGTACTGTGACTCATTCGGTGACATGTGGATAGGAGGTGTGCAGACGGTACTCTGTCGCCTTTCCAACGGCTATTTCCGCCGCTACAAGGATATGTCGGTGTATGCCATTGCGGAGTACGGGCGCGGTACGATGCTCCTGGCCTGTGCCCATGCGCTTGTAAGGCTTGACAAGCTTACCGGAAGCCAGTCTGTCATTGCTGACGGCCTGATGCTTGACGTTGCAACCAGTGGCAGTCTTGTGTGGGCGGCGGCATCGGGCAAGGGTGTGTTGAAGTACAACATGGAGTCACAGGACTTTCAGTTCGTCACAAGAAAGAACGGCCTGCCTTCTGATTGGGTCAATACTGTCTATGTAGGTGACCGTGACCTATGGGTAGGCACAGAGAACGGCCTCTGCCGATACGATCTGAATTCCGGCGGAGTGGAGTGCTTCTGGGGCGTTCCTGAGATTTCAGGGCTTGCATATAACAATGGTGCCGTGTCTCGTCTCAGGAATGGTTTCCTGCACTTTGGTACCGGTCAGGGTGCAGTCATGTTCAGCCCTTCAGGCCTTTATTCCGATGAGCAGAGTGCATCGATCTACATACAGGAAGTCAGGTTCGGCGGTATCTCCGTACGTGAACGTGACGAGTGGAACAGAGGACTCTCTCCAAATGAGATCAGCAACGTGACTATATCATACCGCGATAACGGAATTGCTGTCATGTGGACACCTGTGGGTGCTGACCGCAAGAGTATAAGACTTCAGTGGAGGCTTTCCGGGAAGAATGCACAGTGGACCGATGCCACTGGCAGTGCAATCACCGTGTCACGTTTTCCTTTCAGAGGGAATGTATTTGAGCTCAGAATGGTAGATCTTGCAACTGAGCGGGTACTTGATGAGCGTTCCATTGACATATATGTAAAGCCGCCTTTCTGGCGTACCTGGTGGTTCATCCTGTTGTCAACGGCGGTATTTGCATACCTTTTGTTTATCTCATTGGGCTATTATACCGCAAAACTGAAACAGAGGGTCGTGCCTATCCTCAGTATTGACCGTGCAGTACAGAATGAGGCTCAATCCAAGCCGTCAGCGGTTCCTTCAAAGAAAGAGGATCCTTTTGTGACAAAGGCCATTACTGTGGTATTTGACAATCTGTCGAATTCTGATTTTGACAAGGATGCCTTTGCGCGTCAGATGGGTGTCAGCCCGTCACTTCTCTACAAGAAGCTGAAGGATATGTCCGGGCAGTCGCCTACGGACTTTATCCGCACCATCCGTATGGGTCAGGCGCTGAAGCTGCTGCAGTCCGGTGCGCATACCGTGACTGAGGTCAGTGAAATGTGCGGATTCTCTTCTGCCAGCTACTTCAGCACCGCGTTCAAGAACTTCTACGGGATCTCCCCGGCCTCCGTCTCCTGACGCCGGTGCCACAGCCGATGCCTCCTTCCCCGCTCGCGCAATGCTCGCTTGCCGCTGGTGCGTCCTTCACAGCTCGCGCGGAGCTCGCTTGCCGCTGGTGCGTCTTCCCCCGCGAGCGCAATGCTCGCTTGCCGCTGATGCGCCATTCGCCGCGAGCGCGATGCTCGCTTGCCGCTGATGCGCCATTCGCCGCGAGCGCGATGCTCGCTTGCCTAAAAGTGATTTCCGCTGTCGGGGGCT
>JAKSIY010000063.1 GCA_024398535.1 Bacteroidaceae bacterium | reverse complement strand
CGGATCCAAAGGCCGATGCAATGGGCGTTAAGTACACTGCAGGATTCATTGCTCAGGTTCTTGGCGATACCTATCTGAAGCTGCATGAAGCACCAGAGGATGTCGAGTACTACCTGTGCGGACCTCCAATGATGGCTAAGACCGTTCTGGATCTGCTTGATTCACTCGGTGTAGAGCCTAAGGATATCATGTTCGATAACTTTGGCGGATAAGCATCAAGTCTGCTTGTACATAAGTTTATATGGTAAATCCCCGGTCATTTTTATGAATCGGGGATTTGCTTTTGTCTTAAAACTTGCAAAATGATACCAAAATGACGGATTTGCTGTCAAATTGTTGATAAGTGCTGCGGTTTTTAGTGCTGTGTTTGTTGCTTTAGTCAATAAAGGGTGGTATATTTGCAGTCCCAAATTGAAAAACTACAAATTATAAAGATATGAAGCATAATTTTTGCGCAGGTCCTGCGGTACTGCCACAGGAGGTAATTGAAAAGTCAGCTCAGGCTGTATATGATTTTGCCGGAACAGGCATTTCAATTCTTTCAATCAGTCACCGTTCAAAGGAGTTCCAGCCGGTTGTTGATGAAGCAACAGCTCTGGTTAAGGAAATCCTTGATGTTCCAGAAGGTTACTCTGTAATCTTTGTAGCTGGTGGCGCCAGCATGGAGTTCTGCCGTATCCCTTATAACTTCCTCAACAAGAAGGCTGCTTACCTGAACACTGGTGTCTGGGCAAAGAAGGCCATGAAGGAGGCAAAGGCATTCGGTGAGGTAGTAGAGGTTGCATCTTCTGCAGAGGCTATCTATTCATACATTCCAAAGGACTATGAGATTCCTGCTGATGCTGACTACTTCCACTTCACAACAAACAACACCATCTACGGTACAGAAATCCGCAAGGATCTGGACAGCCCTGTTCCACTGATTTCAGATATGTCATCAGATATCTTCTCACGTCCAATTGACGTAAGCAAGTACAACTGTATCTACGGTGGTGCACAGAAGAACCTGGCTCCTTCAGGTATGGCATTCGTAATCATCAAGAACGATGCACTTGGCAAGGTTGAGCGCCAGATTCCTACAATGCTTGACTACAGAACCCATATTGACAATGGTTCAATGTTCAATACACCTCCTACATTCACAATCTACTCAGCTATGGAGTCACTCCGCTGGCTGAAGGCTCAGGGTGGTGTAAAGGAGATGGCTAAGCGCGCTGAGGCACGTGCAAGCAAGCTCTATTCTGAGATTGACCGTAACAAGCTCTTTAAGGGTACCGCTGCAGAGGAAGACCGTTCATACATGAACATCTGCTGGGTAATGAATGAAGAGTACAAGGAGCTTGAGGCAGACTTCATGAAGTTTGCTCAGGGCAAGGGTATGGTTGGAATCAAGGGCCACCGTTCAGTTGGCGGATTCCGCGCATCTTGCTACAATGCACTTCCAATGGAGAGTGTTGATGCTCTGATTGCCTGCATGAAGGAATATGAGGCTGCTCACTAATTGAAAAGATTCAAAAATATAATATGACAAAAGTACTTGTTGCAACCACCAAGCCATTTGCCAAGGTTGCAGTTGACGGAATCAGAAAGGTGATTGAGGGTGCAGGTTACGAGCTTGTCCTTCTTGAGAAATATACAGAGAAGAGTGCTCTTCTTGAGGCTGTTGCTGACGTTGATGCAATCATCATCCGCAGTGATATTGTTGATGCAGAGGTGCTCGATGCAGCCAAGAAGCTGAAGATTGTTGTACGTGCCGGTGCAGGTTATGACAACGTTGACCTTGAGAGCGCAACTGCTCACGGAGTATGTGTAATGAATACTCCGGGTCAGAACGCAAACGCTGTTGCTGAGCTTGTTATTGGCATGATGGTATATGCTGTACGCAACTTCTACAACGGCACATCAGGCTCTGAGCTCATGGGCAAGAAGCTGGGTATCCACGCTTTCGGTAATGTAGGCCGCAATGTTGCACGCATCGCCAAGGGCTTTGGCATGGATGTATATGCATACGATGCTTACTGCCCAAAGGAGGCTATTGAGGCTGCCGGTGTAAAGGCTTGTGACTCTGTAGAAGAGATGTACAAGACCTGCCAGGTTATTTCACTGCACATGCCTGCAACTGATGAGACAAAGAAGTCTATCAATGCAGCAGTTGTAGATCTGATGCCAAAGGGCGCTCTGCTTGTCAATTCTGCCCGTAAGGAGATTATTGATGAGGATCAGCTGATAGAACTTATGCAGAGACGTGAGGATCTTAAGTTCATTACAGATATTCAGCCTGCAGCCAATGAGAAGTTCATACAGCTCTTCCCAGACCGCTTCTTCTCTACACCTAAGAAGATGGGTGCTCAGACTGCTGAGGCTAACATCAATGCCGGTATTGCTGCTGCAAACCAGATTGCCGGTTTCTTCAAAGATGGTTGCACTAAGTTCCAGGTAAACCGTTGATATGGCTGTAGTAAAACCTTTCAAGGGCGTACGTCCGCCAAAGAACCTTGTGGAAATGGTTCAGAGCCGTCCTTATGACGTTCTGAATTCTGCAGAGGCAAAGGCTGAGTGTGAAGGCAACGAAATGTCGCTTTACCACATTATCAAGCCTGAGATTGATTTTGAT
Organism: Bacteroidaceae bacterium; assembly: GCA_024398535.1. GTDB lineage: Bacteria > Bacteroidota > Bacteroidia > Bacteroidales > Bacteroidaceae > Colenecus. Next base: position 12,826 of record JAKSIY010000063.1, on the reverse strand, counting down.
CCTATTGCCGATGAGTCTGATCCAAAGGTATATGCACAGGCTGCAAGCAACTTTGCAAAGTTCCAGCAGAACGGATGGCTTGTTCAGGACACCAAGGAGCAGTACTACATCTATGCACAGACCATGAACGGCAAGACTCAGTATGGTCTTGTCGTAGGTGCTTACGTTGACGACTACCTGAAGGGAAATATCAAGAAGCATGAGCTGACCCGTCCAGACAAGGAAGAGGACCGAATGAAGCATGTCCGCGTGAACAATGCTAACATTGAGCCTGTATTCTTTGCATATCCGGACGATGCTGAGCTTGATGCAATTGTTGCAAAGTATGCTGCAGGTACTCCTGAGTATGACTATACTGCCAAGGATGACAAGTTCCGCCACCAGCTTTGGATAATTGACCAGGATGCTGACATTGCAAAGATTACGGAGCGTTTTGCCGCAATCCCGTCAATGTACATTGCAGACGGTCACCACAGATCAGCAGCTGCTGCTCTTGTAGGTGCAGAGAAGGCAAAGCAGAATCCAAACCATAAGGGTGATGAGGAGTACAACTACTTCATGGCCGTATGCTTCCCTGCAAGCCAGCTGACAATCATTGACTACAACCGTGTTGTCAAGGATCTGAACGGCATGAGTGCCGATGAGTTCCTAAAGGCACTTGAGCAGAACTTTACCGTAGTCAAGAAGGGTGCTGAGATATTCAAGCCACAGGCACTCCATACCTTCTCACTCTATCTTGAGGGAATCTGGTATGAACTTACTGCAAAGCCAGGTACATTCAATGACAATGATCCTATTGGTGTACTTGACGTTACAATATCATCAAACCTGATTCTTGACCAGCTTCTTGGTATCAAGGACCTGCGCCGTGACAAGAGAATTGACTTTGTTGGCGGCATACGTGGACTTGGAGAACTGAAGAAGCGTGTTGACAGCGGTGAAATGAAGATGGCTCTTGCCCTGTATCCTGTTTCAATGAAGCAGCTCATGGATATTGCTGACAGCGGTAACATTATGCCACCTAAGACCACATGGTTTGAACCAAAGCTCAGGTCTGGCCTTGTGATTCATAAACTGGACTGATTATTTAAATCATACATTGAAAAGGGGTTGAAACTTTTGTTTCAGCCCCTTTTTAGGTATATTCATTGACAGTGGCCTGGCCTGAGAGATACCAATTGTCCTGTCAGAACAGTGCGCTGACAATCTGCTGGACCTGTTCTGTCTTGGTCATTGTGTAGAAGTGCAGGATAGGGAATCCGGCTGCAAGCAGTTTTTCTCCCTGTGAAATTGCCCAGTCAACGCCTACCTTCTTGACTTCATTGTTGTTCTTGCATGCCATGACCATTTCTACCAGTTCCTGTGGAAGGTCAACGGCAAAGGTCTGCGGAAGCACTGTCAGCTGGGTCTTGGTGGCAAATGGCTTGAGACCTGGCAGGATAGGTACATTGATTCCCGCATTCCGGCAATCTTCACGGAACTTGATGATTGTGTCAGCATCATAGCATATCTGCGTTGCAATGTAGCCGGCACCTGCATCGACCTTCTGTTTCAGGTAACCAAGGTCTGTCAGCTTGTTGGGTGATTCCACATGCTTTTCAGGATAGCCGGCAACGCCTATGCAGAAGTCTGTGTTGTGGCTGGTGTCGGGCTCTCCGTCAATGAAACGGCCCTGGTTCATGTCCATGATCTGTGATACAAGCGCATCGGCATGCTCATGGCCGTTTGGATTGGCACGGAAACGGCTGTCGCCATGCATGGCATCACCGCGCAGGGCAAGTACGTTGTTTATGCCAAGGAAATCAAGGTCAATAAGGGTGTCTTCAATGTCATAGCGTGACTGACCGCCGCAGATTACGTGAGGCACTACGTCGATGCCGTATTTCTGCTGGATGGCGGCTGAAACACCTACGGTTCCGGGACGGCGGCGTACAATATGCTTCTCAATGAGACCGTCAGGACGCTCGGTGTATTTCATCTCTTCACGGTGGCATGTTACATTGATGAATGCCGGACCGTATGGGACGAGTGAGTCAATGGCTCCATAGATCTTGTCAAGTCCGTCACCCTTGAGAGGTGGCAGAAGTTCAAATGAGAAACGTGGCTTGCCGCTTGACTGGGCCTGTGCTATAATATCTGTGACTTTCATATTCCGAAAGGTTTTATACGGTGAAATAATTGAGTGGCGTGTTGGCAAAGATAAGTCCGCAGATGCTTTCACCTGGGTTTATCATGTTGGTTTCAGTCAGTTCTATGTCCATGAAGTCAGCTGCGTGGAGCATGTCAAGGACAGGAACCTTGAGTGAGTGGTCAGGGCATGCACCATATCCGAAGGCCATGCGTATTCCGCTGGTTCCCCAGAACAGGTGTGTCTGCATGTGTTCCTGCAGGTGCTGGGCAAGCGCTTCGGCAAGACGGTCCGCCAGAAGCTTGGCCATGATTGTGTGGTATTCGTCAGAATCACTCCTATACTGCTCCTGAAGGGCTTTCAGGCCTGGGCCTGCTGTGACTATGAACGGACAGATGAAGTCAGTTGCATGCTGACCCTGGCAGCAAGGACAGACGCTCAGCCTGCGGGCACGGTAGCCGCGCATGATGTGGTCTGCCAGGCAATGGGTCTGCTCTTCAGGCTTGAGTGAGCGGGGGAAGGGTAGTGAGTACTCCTTGCCGTCAGCTGTTATGATTATACAGTCGCTGTCGTTTGAATAGGCTGGAAGTATGCGGGCTGTAGCCTGAAGTGTAATCAGGTTCTTCTGCTGCATCAGTACCAGCATCTCTTTTGCATCGTTGTAAACCTTGGCAGCTTCCTGGCCACGCTGTGGGTCGGAGAGTATCTCGGGGAAGTGTCCCTTCAGGCCCCATGCACTCAGGAACATGGTCCAGTCTATCCTGTCGGCAATGTCGCTTATGCTGACCTTGATGTAATCCTTGTTTCTAGTCGGCAGCTGTGAACTCATGATAATCTGTTCGGTGCTGCGTGGGACTGCAACCTGTTCCTGCTCTTTCACGAAGCGGTGGTTGCGGCTCTCTTCAAGAGTGAGCAGGCTCTTGTCTTTCTCGCGGCTGGTAAATGTGTCACGCAGAATTTTCTGTTGCGATTTCATTTCAGCAATATACTCCCTGGAGTCCTGGGCAAGCAGTCTGCGGATGATTGATGAATTGTCAGCAGCAGACATTGAGTGGAGCACAATTCCGGATGGGTATTCCGGGGCCATCTTGACTGCTGTGTGCAGGGCCGATGTGGTTGCACCGCCGACTATGACCGGAGTGGTCATGCCCAGTTTCTGCAGTTCGCGGACAACGTGGATCATCTCGTCAAGTGACGGGGTGATAAGTCCTGAGAGGCCTATGACCGATGCGTTCCATTTACGTGCGGTCTGGACAATTGTCACCGGGTCAACCATTACGCCAAGGTCCTTGACCTGGTATCCGTTGCACTGGGTGACAACTGAAACTATGTTCTTTCCTATATCATGGACGTCACCCTTGACGGTTGCCATGAGTATGCGTCCCTGTTCTGATCCGGTATTCTCCTGTGACTGTGCCTGCATGTATGGTTCAAGAACAGCAACGGCTTTCTTCATTACACGTGCGCTCTTTACTACCTGTGGCAGGAACATCTTGCCCTCGCCAAAAAGTTTTCCTACATTTTCCATTGCAGGCATCAAGTATCTGTCAATGACGGCCAGCGGGGTGCCGGCCTCCCTGTAGGCTTCCATTGAGTCTTCTTCAATGAAGTCGGTGATTCCGTTCAGCATTGCATGGGCAATCCTGGAGCGGGTGTCGCCGGAACGCCATGCGGCGGCAGCTGGGGCGGCTGATGATGTACCTTGTGAAAGGGCGGCCTTCTGTGCATCGGATTCCTCTTTCAATTTCTGCGCGAATGTGATCAGTCGTTCTGATGCTTCCGGGTCGGTGTTCAGTATGACGTCTTCGACAGCCCTGAGCAGGTCTGATGGTATGTCGCTGTATATCTGTAGCATGGCTGGGTTGACAATGCTCATGTCAAGACCGGCGTTCATGGCGTGGTACAGGAATACCGAATGCATGGCCTGACGGACTGGGTTGTTGCCTCGGAATGAGAATGACAGGTTGCTTATGCCGCCTGAAAGGTGTACCATAGGCATTTCCTGGCGGATAGTGCGGCAGGCTTCAATGAATGCGCGGCCGTAGTCGTCATGTTCGGGCATGCCGGTTGCAACTGCAAGGACGTTCGGGTCAAATATGATATCTTCAGGTGGGAATCCTATGGACTGCAGCAGGCTGAATGCCCTGCGTGCTACCTGGATCTTGCGTTCGTATGTGTCAGCCTGGCCGTTCTCGTCAAAAAGCATTACAACGGTTGCGGCGCCCATTGCGTGTATGTACTTGGCTTTCTCAAGGAATTTCTCCTGGCCTTCCTTCAGGCTGTTTGAATTGACAATGCTCTTGCCCTGGACATTCTGGATTCCGGCTTGCTGGATTTCCTTCTTTGGTGAGTCAATCATTACAGGCACGCGTGCAATCTGCGGTTCCGATGCCACCAGGTTCAGGAAATGGGTCATGGCCTGCACACCTTCAATCATGCCGTCATCCATGCAGACGTCAATGATCTGGGCGCCTGATTCAACCTGGGCGCGGGCAATTGAGAGGGCCTCTTCAAAATTGCCCTCCTGAATGAGCTTGCGGAACTTGGCTGATCCGGCTACGTTGGTTCTTTCGCCAACGTTGATGAATCCGGCGTCAGGGGTAATGTTCAGTGGCTCAAGGCCTGACAGTACGGTCGTGCGGTAGCCGCATGAGGGAAGTTCCGGGATAGGGCGTGGAGAGAATTCTCCGGCAATATCGGCAACTGCCTTGATGTGGGCTGGGGTGGTGCCGCAGCAGCCACCATATATGTTTACAATGCCGGCTGACATGAAGTCGCGCGCAGCCTGGGCAAATGTTTCTGGTGTCTCGTCATAGCCGCCCATGACGTTCGGAAGGCCGGCGTTGGGGTGGACGCTGACCGGGCATGGTGCCACGGCTGCCAGTCTTTCAAGCCATGGCCTGAGCTGGCGTGCACCATAGGCGCAGTTCAAGCCTATGCTGATGAGCTTTGCGTGGGTGAGTGATGCCACATACGCCTCGACCGTCTGTCCAGAGAGTGTGCGACCCGATGCATCGGCCAGTGTGCCGCTGCACATTACAGGGATATCAGTTCCGCGTTCCGCCGAAATCTCATCAATGGCCTTCAGGGCAGCCTTGGCGTTGAGAGTGTCAAAGATAGTCTCGACCAGAATTATGTCTGCGCCACCATCAAGCAGTCCGTTCACGCAATCCTTGTAGGTGTCAACCAACTGGTTGAATGTGACGCTGCGCTGGGCAGGGTTGTTCACATCGGCTGACATTGATGCTGTGCGGTTGGTAGGGCCCATTGAACCGGCCACGAAAATACGGCGGTCTTTTACGGAATCAGCAGCACTGCGGGCTACGCTGGCTGCTGCCTTGGATATTTCATATACTCTGTCCTGCAGTCCGTAGTCTGCCAGTGAAAAATGGTTGCAGTTGAAGCTGTTTGTCTCGATGATGTCAGCACCTGCGCTGATGTAGTCCAGGTGCATGTTTCTGATGGCATCGGGCTTTGTAAGGCAGAGCACGTCATTGCACCCTTTCAGCGGCAGGGAGTGTTCCTTGAACATGATGCCGCGGAAATCTTCTTCTGTCAGATTCAGCTGCTGAAGATACGTTCCTGTTGCGCCGTCAAGAATAAGTATGCGGCTGCGCATCAGTTCCAATATGTTATTGCGCGTATTTTCCATAATAATAATGCAAAAGTAGTCAATGTGAGTGATTACCACAAACAAATTAACTATCTTTGGGGTTAATATGGCAGAGGTTTCAGATGCATATCAGACCATTCAGGGCGATGCCAGCGCGCAGTTCGTTGAACAGCGCAGCCGTTTCCTGTCATTTGCGTATCATGTGACAGACCTGGGGGCAGTCAAGGCAAAGATGGATGCTCTTCAGAAAGAGTATTACGATGCGCGTCATATCTGCTATGCCTATATGCTGGGGCCGGAAAGACTGGAATACAGGGCAAATGATAACGGAGAGCCTTCAGGTACTGCCGGAAAGCCAATCCTTGGCCAGATAAACAGTGCCGGGCTGACCGATGTCCTGATTGCGGTTGTACGTTACTTTGGAGGTGTAAAGCTTGGTACCAGCGGACTTATTGAAGCCTACAGGCTGGGAGCACAGATGGCAATCCAGGAGTCAGAGATTGTCACCAGGTTCGTTCAGCAGGATCTGAAGGTCTTCTACAATTTTGACCTGATGAATGAGGTCATGAAGATTGTAAAGGATCTTGACATGACCATTGTCAGTCAGGAGTACGGAGTGTTTGAAGGCCCTGATCCAAAGGGTGGGCGTGAGCCGTTGCTGTTTGAATGCTCCATGACACTGCGCAACCGTCAGACTGCCGTGGATGCTGCCGTTGACCGTATAAAGCGTATAGTTGAGCCGATGCCGGAAGCGGAGATGAGCTATGAGCTTGCATCGGACACTGTAAAGAGAGAATAATATAAACAGAGATAAGATATGAAGAAAATTAAATGGATTGCCGCTGCCGTGCTGCTTTGCTGTGCTGCATGCGGTGGAAAGACCCCGCTGGCGACAGAGAATGGTCACAATCTGTGGTTCCATTCACAGGTTGCAGACAAGCCTGTCCTGGCTTCAGAGAAGACTACAATCAGCATTGCGCAGAACGAGATCAACCAGTACTGGAAAGGGAAGAGTGCAGTCAAGCTGACCGCTTTCAATGGTAATCAGGTTGACAGTAAACTGGGCGATGAAGGTTATTCAATTGAGTTTGGAAAGAACCAGATTGAAATCAAGGCAAATTCTCAGGTCGGACTGCTTTACGGAACATTTGACCTTATCAGAAGACAGCAGACAGGAAACCTGTTTTCTGAGGGTACTGTTACTGAAGTGCCTGCATACCAGTATCGTGTGCTGAACCATTGGGATAACCCTAACCTGACCGTTGAGCGCGGTTTTGCAGGCAAGTCACTCTGGAAGTGGAAGGAACTGCCAGAGAAGATTCGTCCTGAATATGAGGAGTATGCACGCGCAAACGCATCGATTGGCATCAACTACACCGTGCTGAACAATGTGAATGCTGACCCTTGCATGCTTACTGCCGAGTATCTGCAGAAGGTAAAGGTGCTGGCTGACATTTTCCGCCCATACGGCCTGAAGGTCTGCCTGTCACTGAACTTTGCCGCTCCAAAGCATCTGTCTGACTTGAAGACTTCTGATCCTCTGGATCCAGCAGTTGCACAGTGGTGGAAGGACAAGGCTGCTGAAATCTACAGCATCATTCCTGACTTTGGCGGTTTCTGCGTAAAGGCAAACTCTGAAGGCCAGTCTGGTCCGCAGGACTATGGCCGCACACATGCTGACGGTGCAAACATGATTGCCGATGCCATCAAGCCTTTCGGAGGCATCGTCATGTGGAGGGCATTCGTGTATGCTCCGACTTCACCTGACCGTGCAAAGCAGGCTGTTGAAGAGTTCCTGCCACTTGACGGTGAGTTCCATGACAACGTGATTATCCAGATCAAGAACGGTCCTGTTGATTTCCAGCCACGTGAACCATTCAGCCCACTGTTCGGCAAGCTTGAAAAGACCCAGGTAATGGCCGAGATGCAGATTACTCAGGAGTACATGGGACACAGCAACCACATGGTCTATCTGCACCCAATGTGGAAGGAATGCCTTGATTCCGATACTTATGAGAAGGGTAAGGGTAGTACCGTTGCTGCAATCACAGAAGGTAAGGTAATGCCATACAAGTACACAGCCATTGCAGGTGTTACCAACATCGGCGACAGCATCAACTGGTGCGGACATCAGCTGGCTCAGGCAAACTGGTACGCATTCGGTCGTATGGCTTGGAATACTGATCTTTCATCTGAGCAGATTCTTGATGAGTGGATCAAGCAGACATTCACATCAGAGAAGGGCTTTGTTGAACCTGTCAGCAAGATGATGATGGCTTCACATGAGGCTGCTGTCAAGTATGAGATGCCAATGGGTATCCACCACGCATTTGCAGGCGCAGGTCACTATGGCCCAGGTCCATGGGAGACATCTTCACGTCCTGACTGGTCACCTATGTACTACCACAAGGCTGCCAAGGACGGCATCGGCTTTGACCGTACAATGAACGGCAGCCAGGCTGTTGAGCAGTACAATGAGCCTTTGAAGTCAATGTACAACAATGTTGAAACATGTCCTGAGAACCTGATCCTGTGGTTCCACCATCTGCCATGGGATTATAAGATGAAGAGCGGCCGCACCCTTTGGGATGAGCTTTGCTACACCTTCCAGGAAGGTATTGATGAGGCACGCGGTTTCATGGATACCTGGAAGTCGGTTGAGAAGTATGTAGATGCTTACCGCTTTGGCCAGGTTGCAGTCAAGCTTGAGCGTCAGGCAAAGGATGCCATCTGGTGGCGCGATGCCCTGATGCTGTACTTCCAGCAGTACTCTGAGATGCCAATCCCTGCAGACTGCACACAGCCTCAGCACACTCTTGACGAGCTGCGCAGGTTCCGCCTGAGAATCTCGAACTACGAGACTCCGGCCTTGGACGCACTTCCTGAGTATCAGCTTTGACACCACTTCCCTGTAGTAGATAGCGAGTGTCTTTTGGGGACAGGTCATCGCCGGTTGAGGGACAGGTCCCGAATTGTTCAAAGCATCGGGGCCCAACTGTTTGAGGCGAATGTTTGAGGTGTCACAAAAAGAAAGAGAGCGGAGAAGCACAATTGCTGTGTTGCTCCGCTCTGCAATTTTTGTTGACGTTTAATGCTGTATACAGATACTGTGAATACTAAACGTTCCACGTCATGGTTGCTTTACAGTTGCTGTATCTGCTCAATGGTTAAGCCGGTACACTCTGCTATTATTTGCAGATCTATTCCCTTTGCCTTAAATGCGGCAGCGGTCTGAAGGGCCTTTCTAGCTTCACCTTCCGCACGGCCTTCTTCTCGGCCTTCTTCTCGGCCTTGGTTTAGGCCGGTCTCCAGAGCGGCCTGCAACTCTTCGTTCCTGACCAATTGCTCGTTGAGTTCAGCCAGGTATGTCATCTGATCATTCTTGCACATGGACGCAAAGTTAATCAGTCTGAACAACTTATCAAAGTCTGACCCTCTGAATTCTGTTGGCCGCGACTGCATCCGTCCGGAATTATGTATGGTGTATAGCACCATCTCCTCTTGTGTCAGCAGGCTTGCATCGGTATTCAGCTTTGGCAGCTCAACGGTCACGTAGGTCAGGCCTTCAAACAGTTGGACAGACTGATCGTCTCGGTTGGTTATGTTGTATCTGTTCACTACGCGGTCGTTTGGCTTGCGGTCATTAAGTATGAAATCCAGAATACCAATTACATAGATGGGCGGGAAATCAAAATCCTTCTCGCCGGCCATGATGTGTGCCCTGGGTTCAAACGTGGAGTAGTAGAAGAGCCGCTTGCTGAAATTCTTCTGGTTAGCCTTCTGCAGCTCAATGATGAACTGCTGGCCGTCTTCACTCTCGCAATTGATGTCAAAGATAGACTTGCGTTCGTCCCTGTTGTCGGGAATCTGGTCCTGTTCGCGCAGGCTGATCTTGCGGATGTGCTTCTCCGGCAGGATTGAATTCAACAGCATCAGCAGCATGTCTTCGTTGCCCCGTGTAGCGAACACTCGTTTGAACTGGCTGTCAGCCGTCAGGTCCACGAACTTGATCAGTCTCGGGTTGATGCCATTGACGTACATTGTTTCATCTGCATCACCAACTTTGTTTTTCTCTTTTTCTTGCATGTTTTAAAACATTAATAAGTTTGCATAAAAAAAAGGGGGCAAAAGACTTGTTGCAGCAAGTGCTGCTCAGTTCTTTTACTCCCTTTGTGTATTGCAAAGATAAGGAAAAGGTTTGAGTTGTGCGGAATGAGTTATGAGAGATATCGGCATCCCTCATCCCTCACTCCTCCTTGAGGAGAGGTAAATCTCCAGAGAGTTCATCAGGTTCTGCCAGATGATGTAGCAGGCGGGGCCGACGGCAGCGAGCGGGTGCAGGAAAGAGATTGTAAGCCAGACTCCGATGCCGGTGTTCTTCTGACCCATCATCTGACGACCGGCAGGCATGTCTCCGTAGTGCGTTCCCATTTTCTTTCCAAGGGAGAAGAGTACCACGCAGATGATAAGCGCTCCAACGGCCAGGACCAGTTCAAGACGCAGGTCAGCATCGTGGTCGGTGAAGATTGAGTGGAACGTGGTTCCCAGAAGGAGCATCATGCAGAGCGCCCAGATGTAGAAGGATATGGACTGGTGCTTTCTGACAAAGGAGTGTGCCTTTGGGGTGAACTGGCTCATCAGCCATGAGACTATCAGTGGCAGGACCAGAAGTAGCAGGGTGCGCTGCATGACATGCCAGAATGATGCCAGAAACGGTATGTCTGCATGCATCATGACTGAGAATGCAACAGGGGCCAGCAATGCTGCCGTGACGTTGCTGAGCAGCACGTAGGTTGTCATCATGGCGATGTCTGCGCCAAGCATGCCGCCGACAACCGGTGACGCAACGGCGACGGGGGTGAATATGCAGATCATGAGTCCCTGGGCAATGGGCTCGTTGAACCGATGCAGAAGAAGGTAGAGTGCAGAACCGCCAAAAATCTGTATCAGAAGCAACCATCCGTGCATCGGGTTGAATTTCAGCTCTTTCATGGAGATTTTTGAGCAGGTAAAGAACATCATGCCAAAGAGAAGGTATGGTGTCAGGAAGTTTACCTTATAAAGTATGTTGTGAAACAGCAGTCCGCAGCAGATTGCAACGGGAAGCGTCAGATTCCTGAGCTGTTTTTCTTCAATTTTTTTCATTTATTATAATTGATGGAAAGAAGGTACTGGAAAGGTGATTTACCGGTACTCTTCCTTCAACTTTCCATACCACTCCTGCATAATGTAGAAGGCCTTCTTCTTTTCTCCGTGGTCAGAGATTACGCCCTTGCGGTTGAAGTCATCCTGTATGTCCTTGAGCTGACGGCGTGGGCTGCGGAAGTCTTTCAGAATCCATGGTGTGCATCCTGCAAGTCCTGGGATGCGTGACAGCATCTGTATGTTCTTCTTGTAAAGATACTCCTGGTATTCTTCTGTGAATCTCTCAGTTACATCGCCATGCAGGCCGGCCTTGGCACCGCCTCCCCATTCAGATATGAAGACTGGCTTGTCAATGTCAAAGGTCCAGTTTACACGGTCACACTTGTCTGATTCTCCGTCATACCACCCGACTTACTGGTTGAAGCTCATCAGGTCTGCAATCTCTGCAAGTTCGTCATTTACGGTGCAGGTGTTGTCATCTACATATTCCTTCTCCATGGCAGCGGACACAAGTCTGGTAGGATCCATCTCATGCGCCAGGTCAACAAGCTTTGTCAGGAACTGAAGACGGGCATCGGAACGCGGAGTCTCATTTGCCACACTCCAGATGATGACGTTTGCACGGTTGCGGTCACGGATAATCATGTCTGTGAGCTGATTCTGTGCATTAAGGTATGTGTCAGGATTGTCCCAGTGGATGGTCCAGTAAACAGGAACCTCGTCCCAGACCATGATTCCGCGCTCTTCTGCCATGCGTACCATCTCTTCTGAGTGAGGGTAGTGGGCCAGACGCAGGAAATTGCAGTTCATTTCCTGTGCCCAGTCAAGAAGTGTTGAGATGTCCTGCTTTGTGGTGACGCGTCCCGATGGAGTGTATGGCTTCTCCTCATGAAGGCTCACGCCACGGCAGAAAATCTTCTTTCCGTTAAGCAATATGCTGTTTCCTGAAGTTTCAATGATGCGGAATCCCATGCGGTCTGTCACGATGTCCGTGGCCGATGCAATATGCACGGCATACATCTTTGGGCAGTCTGGGCTCCACAGTTCAGGCTTGGCCTTGAGCTGGAACGATGCACGACCGTTGGCATCGGTAGTAGCCGTTGCGGTGGCTTTGAGTTCTGGAATCATGACGGAAATCTGCTGTCCCTGAAGTGTGGGGCCGTCAAGCTGTATCCAGCCAGAGATTGTGCGCTGGCGGCCTGCTGGCTCCTTGTCAAGGGAGATGCTGTACTCCCTGATGAAGGTGTCAGGAACCTTTACCAGCTTGACGCTACGGGTAATGCCGCCGTAGTTCCACCAGTCTGAGTTGACGGTTGGAACGCCTTCTGGGTGACGCTTGTTGTCAACCTTGACAATCACTGTGTTTGAACCGTTCACCAGCTTGTCTGTCACCTCTATGTTGAATGGGGTGTATCCTCCGGTATGCTTGGCAGTCACCTTGCCGTTGACACCGACAATTGCCTCATAATTGACAGCACCGAAATACAGGAAGTAACGGAATCCCTTTTCTGGGGTCACGTTGAACTTCTGCCTGTACCAGATTGTGCCTTCATAATAGTACAGTTCAGGACGCTGGGTGTTCCAGTCTGCAGGAACCAGCAGTGAACCATCCGTGTCAAAGTCATACTCAACCAGACGTGTCTTGTCATCCTTGAATGCCTTGTCTGCAAAGAAAGATGAGCCGTCAGGCATCGGGTCAAGGCGGTAGTTGTAGTAGCCGTTCTCATACTGGTCAATTATGGCTTTCCATTCACCGTCCAGGCTCTGGGTGTCACGGCCGGATACGTTCATAATCTGAGGACTGAGTCCATAATTGACACTCTTTGCAATCTGCTGGTGCACAGGTGTTGTCTGTTGCCCTCTTAATGTACTCGAGTCCTGAGAAAACAAAAATGCCGCACGCATAAGCGCGCCAACTCTAGAAAGAATGACTCTTTCCA
>JAKSIY010000062.1 GCA_024398535.1 Bacteroidaceae bacterium | reverse complement strand
CCATGGTGAACTGTTTCTGCAGTGACTCGTACTCTGTCATGAACAGCTCAGCTGCATCATCATTTGTCATTGCAGGCGCAACATTCAGTGAATCTGAAACTGCTACAGAAGCAGCATTGGCATTCACGGAGAGCATTGACACCGCAATGAGCACAAAGAGATAGTAAAGTTTTCTCATGTGTTTTTTGTTAGGTTAATTTATTATTCAAAACGGGCGCAAATTTACAAAATCTGGTCCGAAATCATACAATTTCAGCGAACCATAATAACTCTTCCGTCAGAGTTGTCAGTTTCCCTCCGTATATACAAGCCAGGAACTGCAATATCTTTTACCAATGTACCATCCAGTCTGTAATACTTTACAAAACCCTCGGCACTTTCCTGAAAAAGATTTACAGCAGTACTCAGCGATTTGCCTGAGAGCGAATAAGACCAAACAGCGCCGTCGTAGAGGAAAGAAACGCCATCTACTACAAGATATAGTTGTCTGTCCTCTGATGAAGGTTCAACAACATACCTGCGGCCAATTTTCCCGCTCCCGAAAGGATCGTCCACAAGAGTATTGATACAAGATACAGTCTGGCCGTCACCATCAATGATTCTTATGCATGAAGGGCTGATTACCGCAGGTTCATGTGCAACAGCCACGACCAGAGTATCCTCAGCAGGCACTGACACCTGGAAATATCTCACGTAGAAATCATCATCATTGCTCTGCAACAAAGGATATTCGGTTCCCGGAACTGCAGCAATGGCATGCTCCAAGTCCTCACCGTCACGGACGTTTCCTGGCTCTTCTTCTCCATTTCCGGTAATGAGGATATAGTAATTCGGAATATCCGAATCAGATCCGTCAACATGAAAGTCAATGTCTGAAGTCAAGGTAATCTCAAGCAGAAGGACATCTCCGGAAGAGAGTTCTATCTGGTCGTCAATATGCATCTGCATCTGCTGGTTGCTGTAATCACGGCCAATGTTCCATGAACCATCTTTTGGAGTTGTTGCTCTAACCTGTCCACCGGCATGGACCGTAGCAGTATAAGTATCTGACTTTTCAGCGGTAAAACTATAGTATTTGGTTGTGGCAGGCTTCCTTCCAAGATCCGTTTTGTTTCCCAACTGCAGAATGACCGGATTGTCTCTCGTGTCACCAATCTGCGGTTCGTTGAACACGGTGTAGACCGTTACTGTCCTCGCTGTCGTATGGGCAACCGTCTGGGCTATGAGATAGTCATGACCAGCTTCTACAGGGATAGAATACGTAACCATTCCGGCCTTCATCTCTGTCAGAGGAGTATTCAGCGTCTTTCCGGCAGTCATGTCACGTACCATACAACCCCACATACCGCTGACCCATTCGCTGTCAGCAGTTCCCCACATCAGGAATCCCGACTTTGATGCACTGTAGGTCCAGTACCTTTCACTCTGTGCGGCGCTTGTAGTGCTTGCGGTCGGATCAGCAGGCAGATCAACCAGGAAAGAACCTTTAGCAGTAATGTCCAGAGGGAAATCGGAATAATACCCGACTCTTATCTCTGAGGATGTTATGGTAAACCATGCATCGGCAGATGCATTTACCGGAAAATAGACGGTCATTCCAGCCTGGAGGCGGAATCCCGATGCCAGCAGTATATCCATGCAGTTGATGCGTCCCAGGGTATCAACAGCGTTGCCTATGTAGGTGTTGCCGACAATTGAGAACTCTTTCTCCTCCTGGGCAGTGAAGCTGTACCAGACAGGACTCTGGCCATTCCTGACCTCGTTTCTTCCCTCTACGGCCTTTATTGCATTGTGCCTTGTCTGACCGGGAATCGCAGTCGTAAATGAGAAGGTCACATTACCGCCGGCATTATCCTGCGTTACAGCTATGTAGATACATTCGGAACCGGCATTGCAGTATTTGTTGATTGTTGGATTCTTTGGCAGGCCAGTGCTGCCACCTATAAAGAACACCTCGTCCGCATCGGCATCATTTCCCACAAAGAAAGCAACATCACCGTAGTTGCCACCGGACAAGGCCGCAACAATCATGTTGTTGTCTGCAAGGTCCGATGCCTCCACATAGAACCAGGTCGTTGTATTCTTCTCTTTGGCACCGGGCAGGGAATACGATACTCCGGCTTCAGCATGAATAGCCTGTGAACGGCTTTCACCAGCTGCATTCACACAATAAGGGAACACTGCCGCAATAATTGCCAGCAGAACATTTTTCATGTATGACTTCATATTTCCAATCTGTTATTTCATTCCAAAAACGCTGTCATAGTCTTCCTGGGTAAAGAACACGTACCTGGGATTCAGCTGAGGCATTCCGCTGATGTCAACCTGTTCCCGGCTGAGTCCGGTACCTATCAGGCTCAACATGGAAAGTTTACTGTTTGTCAGCGCTGGAAACGACTCCAGCCTGTTTCCGTCAAGAACCAGTGTCTCAAGGTCAGGAATGCTCTCTATGTCTTCTGCCGACACCTTATTTATCTTATTGTCGGCCATATACAAGGCATACATGCCACGCCTCTGGACTTCTTCCGGTATCTGCGTGAATGCACAGCCGTCCAGAATAAGTCCCGTGATGCCATTCCGTGAAAAGCTTCCGTCATCTCCATAAGGAATCTCCTCAAGACCGATGCTGGCTGGCAGGCATGACAGATTCCGGTTACCGCTGAAATCCGGCATCGAAACATGCCAGAGGCGGTCAAAGACGTCTGGCAGTTCAGCAATGTCTGTATTGCGGATTGATAGGGAAACCAGATTCTCTCCCCAGTTGCCGATGCTTTCAGGAACACTGCCGATGCGTTCGTTGTCAATTGTAAATATCTCCATTGTACTTACCCCGGTCAGGCATTCAGGAAACATGGTCATCCTGTTTCCATAAAACTCTGCGCTGGTAAGCCTCTTCATCTCTGACAGTTCATCCGGAAGGCTCTGGAGCCTTGTATTCTCAACCGTCAGGGACGTAATCATTGAATACTGCAGCTCTGACGGGATTTCCTGCATGTCACAGTTCTTCACAACCAGGCTCTCAAGACCGGTCAGGTTGCTTATGCATGCAGGAAGAACCTCCATATTCCTGAATTCCACAAGAGATACCAGTATCTGCTCCCAAGTATCGCTGTTGATTATGTACTCGGGTTCTCCGTTGATAACCAGACCTATCACGTCCGTAGGGTTACTGTTCGCATCGGTGTCAAACTCCAATCCTGCCCAGTCAATGTCAATCTCACCGCTTTCAAAATCCCATGAAGCCGGCCATAGGGATTCGTCATCGCCCAGGATTTCCAGACAGATTCCTCTCAGCGTATTATACAGGTTACTGGTCGAAATGACCTGCTTGACTTTTACCGGAAGAGGGAATTCCGTATCTTCTCCCGCAGTTATTTCCAGCTGATTCTCTTTTTCCAGCCTTATGTCAAGACCATCTATCAGGTTTGCCTGCAGGTCATAGCATCTATACTCCACCACCCTGTAGGAACCGGCATCAAGTACCACATATTCTGTGTACAGCAGTGTTTCTGTTCCTGACACGTCAAGACTGGGCAGTTCCACGACATTCTCTTCAGAATCCATAAGCCAGATCTTTATTGTGCTTATCTCTGCCAGGTCAGAAATGGAATATACATTGTTGCGAACTATCTCAAAGCGGACACGCCCCTGCTTTCCTGCATCGTAATCCGGTCCTTTTTCCCTTGAGCAGGACTGACTTAGAAAAATTGCAAGCACAGCTGTCACCAGCCAGAAAACACTATTTTTTATTGATTCTGCTCTTCTCATCTCTTTATCGTTCCATTTCTTAAAGTTTCATACATAACGCTGGGATCAAACGTGTTGGCCCTGCTGTAGGTGGCAACATTATCTTCATCCCACAGGTGACATACCTGCTGAACGCTTGACGGTTCGTTTTCAAATCCTACCCTGCGGCCGTTGGAATCCTTGGCGTACTCATACTGATTGAACACCAGAGTATATGGATCCCAGCATCTCAGGTTCGGGTGATAAAGTATCCAATCCGGCAAGTTTCCCGTAAAATAGTTCAGGTTGAGGCTCAGCTGTTCCAACTGGGGCATGACCGGATTGTTGTCAATTTTCTCCTGAAGGGTGGCATAAGCACCGGCATCATAGCCCATATCAGGAACATATCCCTCAAGATAGTTGTAACTGAGTCCAATGTATCTGACATTCTGCAGCCTGAACAGTTCTTCAGGAAGTGGCCCGTGAAGTCCCAGTGTGTCACTTACTGCACGGTTTGAATACAGATTGCTGAATACATCGCGTCTTCTGTTGTTTGAAAGGTTGACATACCACAGATTATGCTTGTCCAGGGCCGATATGACATCCATAGGAATCTGGCTGAAATTATTGCCACTCAGTTCCAGCTCCTCAAGAGCCACCATCTGCTTCATCTGCGAAGGGAGTGAAGAGATGCCGTAACCTACCAGGCTCAGGACTTTCAGCTTACTCAGCATGCAGACGGATTCTCCCAGGTCTATACGCTTGATGTGGGCATTTGAATTAGCCGTAAAGTAAAGCTCTTCAAGCTGATCCAGATAGCGGACATGGTATGGGATGCCCTCATTGGTGTCAAACATTGCAAAACTTACCTTGACAACTCTTGGCTCAGTAACCACCTCACCAAGTTTCTCATTGAAATATGTCCTGTCCTTCAGGACTACATTCTTCCAATGAATCATAGGCTGGGAAACATCCCAGCTCTCAGAAATATGCATCATCCTGCTCAGGGTCAGCAAGGTCAGGGAATCACCCTGACGGCTTGGATATATCTCCTGGGCATGCTTCTGCCTGAACACAACCGAACTCTCGACAGGCGCCACACCTTCCGGGGCATCGTTCTGCCTGAACACTATGCGGGCAACCCTGTCTGCATCGCTCTCTGTGTACATTTTATAGTCCACCCTGACGGAACCGGAGCGGGGTATTGACTGAGACGCAGGCATCTGTTTTTTTACGCTAATCCAGCCGGTACGCGAAAGGTCCTGATACTCAACCAGAATGTCAAAGCCCACGTTGGCACGCACTCCGACATTGGCAAACATCTGTCCATAATCAGTAAAATCAGGAACTTCAACCTCAGAAACCTCTGGAACAATCACCATCTCATATCCGAACTGGTTGACAGTCACCTGACGGCTGCGTCCCTCACTGCGGAACGTTATGTGGGCTTCACGTTCTGAATAGAGATAACTGCTATCTACGCTGATCTCACATACAGAGGGACCATTTCCGTTCATGGGCGATACTGTACACCACTCACGGTCGCATGACACTACCCACTCCTGGTCTGCCTCAACATCAAGCAGATAGACTCCGCCGTCTGCCTTGACCTCAATCTGGTCAGTCTCAAGGTTCAGTTGTACGGAACGTGCAGCAGGTTCCTTGACGCACGAGGCCATCATCAGCAGGAAGATGGCCACTGCAACAGTTGATATATAATTATGTCTTTTCATTGTCATTCACTTGTAATATCCTGGTCTTCATCGCAATACAGCACAAACAGCCCATGAAGGATCCTATACATCACAGAAGACGGAACTACCATTCTGATATGCGGATTATTCTTCACGTTAAGGGTTATCAGGTTGTCCGGGAAATTGGTAACTGTCCTGAAATCATTTCCTTTCATGTCAACATTCATGAGAGCAGGATGCTGATGCAGATACTCAGGCCAGTCTGTCATTGACCTGACCCATCTTGTCTGGGCAGCATCAGAGAAATATCCCTGATCAGCAATGAGCAGCTGCTGGAGCGATGTGACATTCAGCACATTTGAAGGGAAGCCGTCAAAACGGTTATGGCTGACATCAAGTCCGGTCAGCCAGGGCAGGTTTTCCCTTGAGAACGTACGCGGAACTGACCTGAGTTCATTCTTGGACATGTCCAGCGCCTGAAGGCCTGTGATACCCTTGAAGGCCTCGTTGTAGATTGTATCTATGTTGTTGTATGAGACGTCCAGATAATTTATGACAGATCCTGTCAAGGCAAATTCCGTCGGGAACGGGCCCCTCTCATCAGAACCAGGAAGATGTCCCATGTAATTTGAGGCCATCAGTAGCTTTTCCGTACGTATTCCCTTGAAGCCAGGCTGGAAGCCATGCATCCGGTTGCCGGTCAGGTCAACGGTCTCAAAGGAATACTGTCCCTGCAGATTACCCAGAAGGGCAGGAAACTCTTTCAGACGGTTGTCTGTACACAGGAAAATTTCTATATCATCAATGGCAAACAGGTCTTCTGGAAGTGTCTGCAGAAGATTATGGCTCAGCATCACCTGCACAGGAGCTATCGGCAGCAAGGATCCGATAGTATCTATCCTGTTGAAAGAGGCATCCAGCAGGCGCAGGTCAACAAGGTGGTTCAGCTTTGACGGCAACTTTGAGAGTTTCAGGTTACAGATATACAGGAGCTGTATCTTCTGACAATTCTCACACATCTCGTCAAGGGCATCCAGGAGCTGTGTCTCACTGAGGTTGAACAGTCTGTCAATATTGACTGATGTCAGGTTAGACATGTTGCGGAACAGTTTTCCGTCAAGCTCAGTGAATGGATTATTGTAAAGCTCCAGGTCTGTCACAGAAGTCATGCCTGCCAGATTATCCGGCAGTTTTGTAATAAGCGTATTTGCAATATACAGTTCCGTAACATTCTTCAGCTTGCCAATCTCCTCACTGATTCCAGTTATTCTGTTCGCAGGATTGTACGAACCGGTCTGAACCTTCTGGGCATATTCAAGTGAGCCGATGCCCATATCGGTCATTGTCTTGCCGTTGAATGCAAGGGCAGACCCTCGCGAGGACAATTCCGCAAGATGCCTCATTCTGGTACGCTCACGGGCAATATCCATTCTGTGCAGGCGCACATCCAGACGCTTTGACAACTGATAAGGTGACAGGCTGTAGGTAACATCTCCTACTCCCTGAAGAGTGTAGTACACCTCATCAGTATGTTCGCCAAGATACAGGCGCTCCAACGCTGTCAGCTGGCCGATGGCATCGGGAACCATACCCTTTGGATTAAATGCTCCAAGGTTCAGGCTTATGACACGTCCTTCTGGGTTGACGACGACACCAGGCTGTCTTACCCATGCAGATACGGGACGCGGCGAGCCGTCACTCAGAGTGAATACCCAGTTGCTTCCATACGCTTCCTGATCATGGAAACTCCACGACTGTCCGTCCATGGCTTCCCATATCTGCCTCAGGGCAATACCGTCAAGCACTCCTTCCGTTTCAGGCATCTGTACTCCCACCTGAGCCTGTGAGTGTTCAAAATGTCCGACAGAGAATTCTATATTGACGTCCTGGGCATACATGAACTGCCTGCGTCGGTTGAACAGTTCAAAATGGGAAATGATATAATCTCCGGCCTGAAGGCTTACCGTATCGGTATGGAATACAGGAAGACCTGAGTCTGCAGGACTGGCCTTCAGTCTGATGCTCTGACTGTAAGAGACACTGCCGGCCTTTCTGCCTAGAACCATCCTTACACTGTCAATGTCAGAGAAGGAGAAATAATCAGAATATGTTATGCCCGATGCCTTTGTCACAGGTTCCAGACGAACCAGATCTGCAGAAAAACTGCCATAGCTCTTTGCCTTGACGGTCAACGGGTGGATTGTTAGTTCGTCTTTTCTGATGATGAGTTCCTGACCGCCATCAATCTGGACAACCTGAAGAACGGGAGCCATGTCACCACCTTTATAGTCCCCATAGATGGCATAAGAGAGAAGCCTGTATGTTCCACTCAGAAGACGCACCTGACCTGTGATGATTCCATATTCTGCAGATGGTCCGGGTGCAGTCTCGACGCCGATCGTCTGCTCTATCACGGCCCCGTTATACAGCATGGATACGCGTATCTTGCGCGCATCGGACAGATATTCAAGGACGTTGCCTTCTGTCACCCCCTTTGTAAGCTCCTTGCAGACAGAAAACTGCAGATAACCATACTGAGTGCCACCAGCGCTGTCGTCATCACCAGAGCAAGCTGCCAGGAACAGGCCTGACAGAAGGAAAAGAACTGATAGATATTTTAGTATTGTCTTCATTCAATCAACTGTTGAGCGGTTGTGCCACATAGAATGTAAAGAGCAACTTTCTGTCTGCATCGTCACCTATGAAAGCATATATCTCTATTCTCAGAAGCCTGTCAGAGCCCACTACCTGCCCGGTAAAAGGATTCCTTTCGCCGTTGTTCGGAGCAATTGAGAATATAATCTTCTCTGGGATATCATCCTGTGCAGTCCTGATGCTAACGGAACATACACCCTGAGATACGTCATGCCAAGTGCCGTCCTGTGAAGAGCTCTGTATGACCAGGTCGCATCTTGTGTAGCTGCCGGCCGTAATGTCATAATCCAACGACTGTCCGGCTGCAGACACGCTTACCGTATCTCCGTTGCTGACCTGGTTGAATCCAAAGAAGTATGCAGCATCAGGATCATTCTTCTGCGACATCAGGGTCATGTTCTCTGAATATCTATCCCTGAGTGTCCCGTCAGGATTCCACATATCATCAAAAGAGACAGAAACCGGGACCAGGAACACAAAGGCACTGCGCCACAGGGTTGGATCAGTAAGGCCAGACATGTCATCCTCATCACCACGGTCATTTGCAACGATACGCAGAGAGGTGACATACAATCCTCCAGCACTTTCCGATGCAGGACCGGCCATCTCGACATGTGCCCAATGCATCTGCTGTCTGCGCGGGATTCCATTGTCAGCCCGAACCAGCATCAGATGGAACGGGGCATCGTTCACCGTGCTGAACGGCCTTGACGTGGTAACAGAGAATTCCCTGTCTATCTGTTTCCAGAAGGTCTCCGGACTATCAGAAACGTTCCTGCGGAATGCCTCGAATCCCCAGGGATTGCCATACGGGTCCTCTGCGGGGAAGGCCAGTGAAGAATTCAGGTAGTCAACGCCGACACCGGCAAACAGCAGGTAAACGGTCTTCAGAACCTGACCGCGTTCGTCCCTGATGGTAAGTGATTCTGCACGGCCGCTCAATCCAAGAGAAGACTGTCTGACCCTCAATGCCACGAATTGTCTTGACTGGTTGACATTGCCGTTTGGAAGGATATTATTTACATCAACCGCATCGGCACCCCAGTCCTGAGCCGTTTCAATCCAGTCTGGAATGTCTGCCAGATGCCAGCGCACATTGCTGTCCACATAGAATCCGGCAGAAAAAACACCAGCCTGGGTTGTATCAGTAAGTTCAAAGCTGACTCTCTCATCAGGATCCTTCTGTCGGTTCGGAGACTGATGGACTGACACCTCTGCCCCAGCCCTGAATTTCTGGGAAACAGCCTTTCCATCGGCAGTCTTCACATAGAATGCACCCTCAACGCTTGAAGACGGGAATCGGGAGTATGCAGCCCTGACAACAACAGGAACCGTTGTCTCCACTCCATTGACTGGATCAGAATCATGTGAAAAACTCAGTATTCCGTCCATCTGGCTGTCAGCATCAAGACTCCAGACTGTATTTGATGTAATCCAGACCGTATCAGAGAATTCGGTACCGTTCAATGATGCCTTCAGCGTTATGGTTCCATCCTCATCCGCTTTGCTCCTGATGCTTATCTGGTCAGTACTTGCAGTCTGCTGCACTACATCAAGGCTGTATGATTCATAGCCGTCAATCTGCACAAGCAACGTTGCTGTTCTTGACGTCGTACCAAAATTATCGGAACGTGGAGCCAGCGTAATGGCAGCATGTCCCGGCTGGCCATGAAGGATATCAGCCTTCAGCCAGGAGCTGACAGACAGCACCTGAGCGGTCCACACGGCTGGAGCATTGAACTCCACAACTATTGTCTGGTCCGACGCAACTCCATTGAAAGAGTTCCCGGTCACGCTGAACAGGGACTCAGACGGGAGCAGGCTCTCTTCTTCTGCAGGCCTTGTGCAGGCAAGCATCAGCACAGATATCAGAATCGCTATTTTATTGATTGCTCTTTTCATAATTTCAGTACAAAGTGCTCAGGCCGTTCTCTTCTGCCAGTGCATGGTCAGGGCTGACCCACTGGAAAACATAGTAGAAAGCCCCGAATGATCCCAATTCAGCAAGGAATGCTTCCATGTAGAGGACAAAAGCCCTTTCTTCCGGAAGATAATAGCTTGGAAAGCCATCTACCGATGCCATTGAGACTGGCCCAAAGGTATTGTCCGTAAATGCAATCTGCTCTGGGACATCAATCTCCTGCTTCAGCGGGTTCTCCGGATCATGACGGAACCTAATAATCATGTCACGGGCATCGTCAAACGGATGTTTTATACGCAGTGTCACGCTGTCAACGACCTCTGTAGTTACAAGATATCTTGTGACTGCCGACGTAGAATACGGGAACGTACATGTCACCCGCATGTCACCCGCATAGTCCTCAATACGGAACGGACGCACTTTCTGAAGCCTTACGCGAATCCGGTCACCATACAGTCCTGACTTCTCGCTGTCAGGGATCAGCAAGGCAAAAGTAGCCACCAATGAATCATTTACACTGCCTATGTTCTCATAGCTGCAATGCAGTTCAAGGTATCCGGTCAGTTCACCGGCTGGAATGACCACATTGTGACTCTCAACCGAATAATGATAGCCCTCAATGGCATTTGACTCAGAAACGACGGTCTTGACTGCAATGCTGCGGTCTTCAGAATGTCTCTCTGACATGACAACCGGAATGCGGAATACGTCCTTGTCAGCCGTCACAGGAGCGATGCAGGCAGAATCTGCAAACTGAATGAAAGACGGTCCGCAGTAAGTAATGCCACCAGTATCGGACGAACATGAAACCAGAACCGTCACCAGACACATCAGTGCTGGGATCATAAATGCTGATATTCCTTTAATAATCTTCATCTATAGCCTGTTCTAACATTTTTACTGCTCATTCTGTACCACCGCTCCATGCGATGCAGTTATTTCATGCTGAGGAATGAGCCACACAAATTTCCTGCTGTCCGCAGGTATCTTCAGTGAGTTGTAGTTGCTGCCGTCAATAGTTCCGGTCTGAGGCTTTCTCTCAAAACCTAAGTGCCACCTCTTCAGGTCTGACAGCCGGAATCCCTCACCTACAAGTTCAACAGCACGTTCAACCTGGATGGCTTTCATCAGGGCATCATCGTCATATGAGGATGCGCCATAGTCAGGAATCCTGTTCTTTCTGAGTTCCGTCAGATCCTCACAGGCCTGCCTGTTCTTTCCAAGCCTGCATCGGGCTTCTGCGCGGATAAGATAGATTTCACTCAGTCGCAGCAGTTTAGGCATATTCGTAAAATACATGCCTGCAGAACCATCTATGACAGGATTGCCCGGAAACTTGGTCATCACCTCCCATTTCACTCCCTGCATGGTAGTTACATTTGAGAAGAAGGTGGTGAAGCGTCTGTCACCCCGGCTGTATGAATTCAGGAGCCAGTCTGCAGGCAGATAATTCGGATTATACCGTCCAGAGGAGTACCCCATGTACAGGGAGCCTATGGAACCACCCATGTCCGTAGAAGAGAACTGAATCTTCCAGATTATCTCATCTGCAGAATCATATTTCCACATGCAGGTATATTCATCTGTAACCGAGCCGTCAGGAGCAGCCACCTGGTACATGGCATCGGCAAGTGAATATGTAAGCCCATCACCCGATTTCTGCTCTATCACAAGGGTTGCACAGGAATCTGCCTCATGCCACCTCTCCATGTTAAGAAGGACTCTTGAACGCAATGCAAGAATAGCACCCTGTGTCACAAAAGGAGTATTGCAGCCCTTTCTGGGCTCAAGTCTCTCTGCCAGGTCAAGATCTGCCAGTACCTGCTCATAGCAATCCTTCATTGATGACCGGGGAAGTACCTGAACGGTTCCCTTGGCTGGCCTGTAATGAAGATACAGAGGCACTCCCATGTCTTCACCGGCGGTGGCCTCACTGTATGCCGGGCAGAATAACCTCAGCAGGTCACTGTATGCGTATGCACGCATGAAAGCCACATCTGCAAGGTATTTGTCAAGAGTCTCCCTGTCTGCCTTGGTCTTCAGCTGACTCCTGACCGACGGTTCATTGTCAAAGAAGAAATTGCATCGGTTCACTATCTGATAAAGGCCTCCATAGACGTCAAGCAGAGCCTGTTCGTTTGAATTGACCTCCCAGCGGTAGAAGTCACCGAACCTGTTGCTGTATCCCTTTGCAGCATAAAAGAGATCAGCCTGAACCTCAGGTGCCTGGACAAGTGTTCCGCTGTAAAGCGCAGGATTCTTGAATGTGCTGTACACACCCAGGCAGACCTCTTCTGCAGCCTCAAGTGTAGTCATTGCCTCAGTCTCCTCCACTGCTGTATCCGGAACTTCTGTCAGGAAGCCGTCACAGCCCGTCAGCATAAGGATTGAGAGCAATGCAATATATCGTGTAAACTCTTTCATCTTTCTTTTTCTGTTTAGAATACCATTTCAACGCCAAACGTAAACTGCTTGCTCATAGGATACGTTGCCTGATAGACGTTTGAACTGGACTCCGGGTCCATTCCTGAGAAACGCGTCAAGGTGAACAGGTTCTGTCCCTGCATGAAGACACGTGCGCTCTGTATGACACGTGCTGGCTTTATCCAGCTCTCTGGAATCTGATAGTTCACAGAAAGGCTCTTCATTCTGAGGAACGATGCATCCTCAATCAGATGGCTGTCCATCTCTGGAGACACTCCATATCTTGGAATCTCTGTCATGTCACCTGGTTTCTGCCAGGCATCAAAAAGAGCAGTACTCTGATTGTAAGCAGAAGAATAAAGGCCGTTGCTCTCATCAAACCAGCGGTCATTGTTTACCATCCACCTGCCGGCAACCCATGAGAACTGCATGTCAAGAGTCAGGCCCTTCCATGAGAAAGCAGAGCCAAAGCCTCCCTGCCATGGAGCCACATAACTCTTGCCAAGAAGCACCTTGTCCTCTTCATTGTACTGATTGGTAACTTCACCGTCACGGGTGTACCACAGGGCATCGCCGTTGGCCGGATTGACACCGGCATAACGCACCTGATAATGCTCCCCGTATGGATGTCCCACCTTCAGCAGGAGTCCCGTGGCTGGTATCTCATACTCATCAAGTCCATTGTAGAGTTCCGTTATCTCATTGTGATTGTATGAGACACTGGCATTGAATGACAGATTCATGGTCTTGCGTCTGATGGCCGATGCATTGGCAGTCAGCTCCACGCCACGGTTGACCATGGCTCCAATGTTGTCCCACATAGTCGAGAAGCCGTTGCCAAGCGTGATAGGAACCTCCATAAGCATGTCATGCGTACGTTTCCTGTAAACCTCTGCAGAAATATCCACCCGTCCAAAAAGTCCGGCTTTCACTCCGGCATTCAGCGTTGAGAGTTTTTCCCATGTCAGGTTTCTGTTACCAAGGCTGTATGGAGCAATGCCGGCCATTCCGGCGTACTGAGGACCCGCAGAATACAGGGCCATGTGGTCATAGTTGGGAATTGAAGAGTTGCCGCTGGTTCCATAGCTTGCAGACAATTGCAGGCCACTCAGCCAGTCAAGGTCCTTCACCCATCTTTCAGACCCCATGTTCCACATGCCGCCTACGCTCCAGAACAAAGCCCAGCGCGAGTCCTGGCCGAATTTTGAAGAGGCATCGGCCCTGACAGAGAAATCGGCAAAGAAGCGGTTCAGATAGCTGTACTCATTCCTGCCAAAGAATGAAAGATAGGTCGATGCAGCCCTGGAATCACCCCAGCTGCTTGCAACCGTACCCGTTGACAAGGTCAGCAGACGGTCATTTGTCTGGCCACGGGCAACCACGCTGAATGATTCCGCCTCATTACGGGTCATCTCATGTCCAAGCAACAGGTTGAACTGATGGTCGGAATCTATGTCAAAGCTGTAATTGGCGGTATTTGTCCAAGTATAGCTGTAGGACTGTGAATAAGCCCTTCCCACCGTACCTGAACCATAGTTTGACACATAACTTGGCAAAGATGACGTATTTGAGCGGGTCAATCCGCCGTCAACACCGAACAGAGTCTTAAGTTTCAGGTCTGCCACCGGTTCAATCTGCAGAAAAGAACTGGACAGAAGATGCATCTTTGTCCTTGTCAGCGGATTTGCAGCAGCCCATTCCAGCGGATTCTCATAAGAGCCGCGCCACGTCCCGTCAGACGGAGACGTGAAAGAGCCGTCTGCCTTGAAAGGATCCCAGTAAGGGAGCATGAACTTTGATGCAGAAATCGGCGAGATGATGCTGTATGACCCGTAATCCGTCTCCTCAGAACCGGAATAAGTCAGTGAGGTATTCGTTCCTATGCGTAGCCAGCTGTTTGCCTGAACCTCAAGATTCGTCCTCAGGGTAAAACGCTGGAAAGCACTGTTTATGGCAATACCCTGCTGGTCAAACATTCCTGCAGAGACGTAGTAACTGATTTTCTCAGATGCTCCAGAAACACTCAGATCATGGCTCTGGGTTGGAGCATTGTCACGGAACACCAGGTCTCTCCAGTTGATGTCAGTCCTTTCAAGAGCCTCACGGTCATATTCCCCAGGAGTACGGATTCCCACCATTTCCTCAAAATCAAGCCTCTGCTTTGTATTCATCTGGGACCAGTGGCCATACGCAAGCCTTGAAAATCCATACTGACTGCGGAATTTCACAACAGACTTCTCACCCATCAGTCCACGTTTTGTCGTTATTGCCACCACGCCATTTGCAGCGCGTGCTCCGTAGATTGAAGTAGAAGATGCATCCTTCAGGACACTCAGGTTCTCAATGTCTGCAGAATTGATTGCAGAAAATTCACTGGCAGATACAGGAACGCCATCAACGACGAAAAGAGGTTCCGTATCGGCGTTTATGGAATTGGTTCCCCTTATGCTGAACGATGCTGCGGCAGTTGGATCTCCTGAATTCTGCAGGACCATAAGTCCGGTAGCCTTTCCTTGAAGAGCCTGGTCAAAACTTGCCACTGGCGCATCAGCTATTGTTCCTGCCTGTATCGTTGACACCGAACCGGTGACTGTGCCCTTCTTTCTGGTTCCGTAAGCAACGACCACAACCTCATCAAGGGCCTTTGAATCCTCTTCAAGAGCAACATTAAGCGTATGCCCTTTTATTCGGATTTCTGCAGTCTTCATGCCTGTGAAGGAGAACACGAGCAGTTGCTGCTCCTCTGCACTGACGGTTATGGAGTAGGCCCCCTCAATATCTGTCATGGCAGCCGCAGTTCCATTTTTCTGTTGGACGTGAACTCCGGGCAAAGGATCACCGGAAACATCTGTCACCACGCCCGTAACAACAGACTGTGCCGACACCTGTCCACAGAAGGTCAATACAGTAATTAAAAAGAACAATATTTGCAATTTTCTCATAGACCGTTCCCTGTAAAGGAATGCAAAATTACAAAAAAATCCCGACAAACTGATTTTCAGCAAATCGAGTAGGAGGAAAACAAAAGTAGTTTTCCTCCTACTTTCGTTTTCCGAC